>WRJV01000096.1 GCA_009778415.1 Clostridiales bacterium
CCACTAAGCCACTAACGTGGGCTATCGCCCACAACCGCTACGAGCCACTACTGAGGTGTCACTGCCTCCCGAAAAACACCGTTCCTCGTTCTTCCCCCAGCAGGGCCTTTCTTATGATGTCCCGCTTCCTGCCGTTGAGAAGCACCAGATTTGCCCCGTACTCGTTCACTCTTCTGGCCGCCTCGATTTTTGTCGATATGCCGCCGGTCCCGAAGCGGCTCTTGCCGCCTATCTCAATTTCAGACGCGAGCCCGTCGATATCGTACACTTCCTCGATCAATTCAGCGCAGCTGTGGGTTTTGGGGTCCTGGTCGAACACGCCGTCGATGTCGCTGAGCACGATCAGCGTGTCTGCGTTCCAAAGGTTTGCCGTCAGTGCGCTTAGCGCGTCGTTGTCCCCTATCTTTATTTCCTCCACGCTCACGCTGTCGTTCTCATTAATGATCGGCACCACGCCCTCGTCAATCAAAGTGAAAAGCGTGTTCCTGATGTTCAGCGTCCTTATGCTGTCGCCAAAATCGTCCCTTGTGAGGAGAAGCTGCCCCACATGGATGCCGTAATTGGCGAAGTATTCGCTGTAAGCCTTCATCAGCTCGACCTGCCCGATGGCGCACAGCGCCTGCTTGTAGTTTATGTCCCCCATGCGGCTCCATTTGTTGATTGCCCCCACTCCGCATATCCCGGCGCCGGAAGACACAATTATCACCTGCTTGTTCTCTTCGATAAGCTCTTTCACCTGCTCGACAATATTAAACAGTGATTCTTTGTCGACCGCCCCCGCATCGTTCGACAGCACGTTGCTCCCGATTTTCAACACTATTTTTCTGCTGTTTTTTATTGCTTCCTGTATCGCACACATTTTCTCTCCCCAGTTTCTAGTCGGTTGACATAAAACAGTATACCCCTTTCGGGCGAAAAATGCAAGCAAAAGCCCTGTTTTGCAGCCAATATTGTACGGAAAAATTTTTCAAAAAAATTTTTTTATTTTTTTTCTACATACACTTGATTTTTTGTTTACGATTATGTATAATGTGTGTGAGATTATCCCCCTGATGATCTCATTAATCTCTAATCCCAATACCCCTTTTGAACAAAATAGGCTGCTCCCCTGTAGCCTATTTTGTTTTTAAGCAATCTTTGGTATAATGATATAGGGTGGTGGTAGGTACGTACTATGTTGAAGAAGTCCATTCTGTGGACAAATACGAATCAAAGGCCTTTGACCTGTATTTCAGTGGATGCACGCTTTGCGTCCTTGACATCGAGACGACGGGGCTCGCGCCGGAAACGTCGCATTTCGTGCTTGGCAGCCTGATAGAAATCAAAGCCGGCGGCGAAGCGCACCTGAAACAATACTTTGCCGAGGGCATAGCAGAAGAAAGGCAGCTTCTCGCCGAGTACATGGGGGAAGCCTCTGGATACGACGTGCTCCTGACTTACAACGGCAGGCGCTTTGACGTCCCGTTCCTCGCGTCACGGGCATGCGGACTGGATCTTGACTGCCCTGACATGCCGTACAACTTTGACCTGTACCAGGTATTGAACGGCTACACGGCGCTCCGCAAGCTGCTCCCAAACTTGCAGCAAAAAACCGTCGAAGACTTCATGGGCCTTTGGCCGTACCGCAAAGACACGATAACCGGCCGGGAAAGCGCGATGCTCTACCAGAAGTATTTGTACCTGAAGGAAATTTACGAAGACCCTGCCGAATGCATGGCGTTGATGCTGCTCCACAACAAGGACGACGTGCTGCAGCTTTCAAAACTGCTTCCGGTGCTGGAAAAGGCCGACCTCCACAAGGCCATGCACAATCTGGGCATCCCCATAGCTTCCAATGGCGCAAGCCTTACCGCCGAAAAAATACGGCTCGAAAAGAATTGCCTTTCTGTAAGCGGGAAGCAGGTCAAAAAACCGATGGACTTGGTCTCCTATGGGCAGGGCGGAGGCGACTGCACCATCAGGTTTGAAAAGAAGCGATCTGCCTTTGAAGTTTCTTTTCCGTTGCAAAAAAAATCAGGGCTGGCCATAATAGACTTGAGGGAACTCCCCTTTGACGTCTGCGGCAGCATGGAGGGCTCCCCCGGTTGCGACAGCGGGTACCTTGTGGCAAGCGACAGCCATGGCGTGAATTACAGGGACGTCAACAGCTTCATAAAGGCTTTTTTGACAAATATCCTGCAAAACTACCAAGATTCAAGGGAGGGCAGCGTATGAGCGTAAAAACTAAGCTGGACGCCGTATTTGAAAAGGCGTTCCCCGTCCCCTTCGACGACAGTTCGAAGTTCGTGTTTTTCAGCGACGTCCACAGGGGGGACGACAGCCTCTCCGACGAATTTGGCAGGAACAAGCACATCTTCTACCATGCGCTGAATTATTACTACGAAAACGATTTTACCTATGTGGAAGTCGGTGACGGCGACGAGCTCTGGGAGCACCCCAACTTTGAATTCATCCGCAGCGCCCACACCACCGCATTCGAGATGCTCAAGAAATTCTTCGACGACAACCGTTTTTTCATGCTGTTCGGCAACCACAACATGCGTTTCAGCGACGAAGAATACGTGAAAAACACGTTGTATGAAGTGTATGACGAGTATCTGGGCAAGCAGGTCGAGCTGTTCCCCGGCATCACCGTGCATGAAGCACTGGTGCTTAAGCACAGGGACACAGGCCAGGAGCTGTTCGTGGTCCATGGGCACCAAGGGGGCCTCATGAGCGACCGGTTCGCGCCGCTTCAGCTCTTCTTTGTCAGGTTTTTGTGGCGCTTCATGCATACCCTTGGCGTCAAATACGCTGCAAGCCCAGCGAAAAGCAGGACCAAGCGGCACAAAGTCGAAAAGCTCTACACCAAGTGGAACGAAAACCATGACACGGTCATCATATGCGGCCACACGCACCGCCCCAAGTTCCCGACCCCCGGCGAGCCCGCTTACTTCAACAGCGGGTGCTGCATGCACCCCAGGGGCATAACGTGCCTGGAACTTATTTACGGGAAGTTCATCCTCGTCACGTGGAGCGTCAGCACTAAACGGGACGGTTCCATGTACATCAAGCGCACGGCGCTGAAGGGCCCCGAGCCCATAAAAAACTACACTCGCAAAACAGCGCCGCAAAACCTGTAGTTGCGGGTAAGGAAGGTTGGTAGACTTATGAATTACAAAGAGTTTGCAAAGCAGGCAAAAGAAAGCAGCTTCAAGATGGCTTCGCTTCCATGCAGCGTCAGGGACAAGGCCCTTTTGGAAATCGTGAAAGCCCTTGGCGAAAGCAGCGGCAAAATATTTGCCGCAAATTCCGAGGACCTTGCCCGCGCGGCGTCAGACAACCTGCCGGGCCCGATTGTCGGAAGGCTGAAATTTGACAGCAGGAAGCTAAAGGAGGTGTCCGCCGGCATTTCAGACCTTGTTAATATGCCCGACCCTTTGTTCAAAAAGACCCTCGAGCGCGAGCTGGACGAAGGGCTGACGCTCTGCAGGACCACCTGCCCCATAGGCGTCGTCGGCGTCATCTTTGAATCCAGGCCGGATGCGCTCATCCAGATATCGGCCCTGTGCATTAAAAGCGGCAACAGCTGCATCCTCAAGGGCGGGAGCGAAGCTGCACGGACGAACCGCGCCCTCTTTGACGTTATTTACGAAGCTGGGTTCAGGTCGGGGCTCCCCAGCGGGTTTGCTTCCCTCGTGGAAAGCCGCGCCGACGTTGACGGGCTGCTAAAATGCCACGAATCCATCGACTTGGTCATACCGAGAGGGTCGAACAGCTTCGTGCAGCATATCATGGAAACCTCCAAGATACCCGTGATGGGCCACGCAGA
>WRJV01000097.1 GCA_009778415.1 Clostridiales bacterium
GGGCCGGCCGGCCGGGCGCGATACACGGAGGGGCCATGATATTTTTGACAAAGCTGAACGGTGAAGAATTCGTGGTGAACTGCGAGCAGATTCAGATGATAGAACTCATACCCGAGTCAAAAGTCGTCTTGATGAACAAGGAGTTCTTCATAGTGCGCGAGACCGCAAAGGAAATTATCGACAAATCCGTCGATTACGGCGCAACCATCATAAACAGGGCCAGGGCGGGCGCAATCGACCTTTAGAGGGAGGGCGGCAGGTATATGGATCCAAGCATGGCTGTCGGCATAGCGGCCGGCATAGGGCTTATTATGTACGGCATTGGCTTCGGGAATTTGGATGCGTTCGCAAGCTTTCAGAGCGCAATCATCGTAGTGGGCGGAACGTTTGCCGCCCTTGTGGCGTCTTTCCCGTCGAGGATGCTGGCGAAAGTGCCGCAGCAGGTCATGATCGCGGCAAAGGGCCAGATGCAGGAACCCGGCTTGTTCATCGAGCAGATCGCGTACTTCGCAGAGGTGGCGAGGAGGTTTGGGCTGCTTGCGCTGGAAGAGCACGCAGTGGCGCAGGAAGACGAATTTTTGAAGGACAGCCTGCTTCTGATAGTGGACGCAGTTGATTCCGACAAGGCACGGGCGATGCTTGAAGCCGATTTGGTGTACCTGGACGACAGGCACAAGGAAGCGAACTCGTTTTTCGAGAGGGGCGCGGCGTTTGCACCGGCTTTTGGCATGATAGGCACCCTGATAGGGCTGATACTGATGCTGGCGAACCTGCAGCTTGACGCGGTCGACGGGACCACGATACTGACCCACGGGATGGCCATAGCGCTGATAACTACTTTTTACGGCAGCCTGCTTGCCAACTTGTTTTTCATACCCGTGTCCAGCAAACTGCAGGCGAAGCACGAAAGGGAGATGCTGTGCAAGCAGATCATCATTGAGGGAATATTGTCGATACAGGCCGGCGAAAACCCCAAATTCATCCGCGACAAGCTCATTTCGTTCCTTCCCTACAAGGAAAGGCTCAGCTTGAAATAAGCGGCGGTTGTGACAAGGAAGGCCTCTGAGCTATGTTGAAAAGACCAAAGCAGCCAATAAAAAGGGATTTGTGGATGACAACATACAGCGACATGGTTACGCTGCTCCTGTGCTTCTTCGTCCTGCTGTTCGCGGCGTCCACAGTGGACAACGCCAAATGGCAGATACTGGTAAGGAGCTTGAACCCAAACGCGTCCGTGGTGTCCCAAATCGTAAACGAGATGTCCGAGGGCGAAGACACGGAGATGGTAAGCACCAGCGGCGACGCGCTGCTGACGGACATAGTGTCATTTGACCAATTGTTCTGGCAGATGAGGAGGTATGTGGAGGAAAACGACATGTCAGCCGACGTAGAAGTCGTCGGAGGCGACGGTTACACGTTCATTACGTTTAAAAACAACATTCTGTTTGACGGGGACAAATACAACCTAAAGCCCGGCGGAAGAACCATACTGGACTTCCTTTGCAGCGGGATATCGCCCATAAGCGGCGACGTAAAGGAAATAAGGGTGCTTGGGCATACAAACCAGGCAGACCCAAACCGCCCAAACGAAGTGAGGGGCGACAGGTTCCTAGCCTCGAACAGGGCTGCTGAAGTGCTGGTGTACATACAGGAAAAAAGCATAATCGACCCCAAAAAGCTGGTAAGCATCGGCTACGGGCAGTTTTACCCGGTAGCGCCGTTTGTAGAGGAAGAGGACAGGCTTCGGAACAGGAGGGTCGAGATACTGATCACCGAGGCTGGCGCAGTCGATGTTTCGCTAGAACAGGTCTACGCTCAGCTTGGCGAGGATTGACGAAAATTGACGGTGAAAACACTATTGGCTGATGCCGATAAGAATATATAAAGCGTAAGGAGACAGTGCTGTATTATGGGTGACGTACTTACTCAAAGCCAAATAGACGCTCTTTTGAACTCGGTGCAGCAAAGCGGGAATTTTGACGCCCCTGCCGACAAGGGCGGTGCAGAGGGCGCAGGCGCGGGAGCAGGCGGCCCTGCAATTGCTGCTGAACAGGACAAAGACAAAAAATACAGGAAATATAATTTTCACACACCGAAGAAATTCACCAAGGACAGGCTGAAGCTGCTTCGGAGCGTCTATGAGAACTATGCCAGGCTGATATCGTCGCATTTGACCAGCTTCCTGCGGATTGGCTGCGAAATAGAGCTTTTTGAAATCGAGGAACAGCGGTACTACGAATTCAACAACGCGCTGGGAGAAGAAAGCCTCCTGGCCTTCATAAATGTCGACGTCGAGGAAGACGGGGTCGAGGAAGACCCAGTGCTGATGGTCATGTCGAATTCGGTCATGTACACGATGCTCGACAGGATGCTCGGAGGCACAGGCGAATCGACCGGCGAGAGCGACGGCACGGACCAGGGCGGATATACGGACATAGAGGTGGCAGTGTACGAAACAGTCCTGCAGCACATCGCCCCTATCATGGCCGATGTGTGGCAGAATTATCTGGGCATTACGTTCAAATACCACAAACTGGAGCCAAACCCAAACCTCATACAGGTCATATCAATCGACGAGATCGTGGTGATAATAACCTTCAACGTTACGGTAAGAGAGACGCAGGGGCAGATGAGCGTCTGCCTGCCCGGAAGCATTTTGGACAAAGTGTTCAAGCATTTTGAGCAGACCAGCTTGGCGGGCAACCGCAAAAAAGACAGCCAGACGAGCCATGAAAAAGAAAACATCATTAAGGGGATCGAGAATTCAGTCTTGCAAGTCAAGGCAGAATTCGGGAAATCAAGCATATTGCTGGAGGAACTGTACTCCATGAACGTAGGGGACGTTTTGAACCTGAACTTGCCCAAAAACTCGGAAATCAACGTCAACATCGGAAACAAGCCATGGTTCAAGGGGAGGCTTGGTATTTACAAAGACAATGTCGCCGTCCGGTTGACCGGGCTGTACAATGAACAATGAATCAAGAACGCGGGAGGATAAGACGATGAAAGAAGAATACGAGAAGATTTTCAGTTCGATGGAGATAGACGCCATTGGCGAGATACTAAACATCAGTTTGGGGTCTTCAGCCACAGCGGCGTCGACGATGCTGGACCGGCGTATAGAAATAACGACGCCAAACGTAAAGGTCATGAGCTATCGGGAATTTGAGTTCTCTTCATTGGAGCCTGCCATAGTCGTAGAAATCACGTATGTTTCCGGCCTTGAGGGGAACAACGTGATGATACTCAAGCGACATGACATAAAAATCATCTTGGAAATACTGATGGGGTCGAGTTACTCAGATGAGGAGTTCCAACTCGATGAGATTGCCATCAGCGCCGTAAGCGAGCTGATGAACCAAATGATGGGCGCCTCGGCGACGGCGCTGTCTGAATTCCTCGGAGAGTCGATAAACATTTCAACCCCGCGCACTTTTGAAATCAAAAACGCCGAGGAGTTCAAAGAAGCGTATTTCGAACAAACAGAGCCTCTCGTGGCGGTCATGTTCAACCTCACAATAGGGGACCAGGTCACCAGCGAATTCATGTCTGTCCTCACAATCCCCTTGGCGAAGGAAATAATAAAATCGTTTGGCCTGTCGGAGGACGGTTACGAGCCGGCTGAAGACACCGGCCACCACATAGAGCCGCAAACAGAGCCCGCACCTGTTCCTGTTGTACAGGAACCCGTTCAAGCGCCGGCCCCGCCGCCTCCTCCTGCGCCGGCGCCGGCTCCGGCTCCGGCCCCGGCCCCGGCTCCGGCTGCTGCCCCGCCGCCGCCTCCGCCCGCATACGCCCCGGCGCCCCCGCCGGCGTA
>WRJV01000098.1 GCA_009778415.1 Clostridiales bacterium
TGCTTATTGTCAAGGAAATCGAGAGCGGTTGCTACGGGGACACAAGCGCGTTTCAGTTGTTCAGCATAGCTGAAAAGCGGTCGCTTGCCGAAATGCTGATTATGCTGTATGAAACATCAAACACCTTGCGGTGTTTGGACACGCTGTTTCACATGATAATGACTGATTTTGATGTACGGCTCAGGGACGACGAGGAAGTTGAATTTTACAACCCGTATCGGTTTGACGAGCGGGAGGACGAAAAGCTGAAATTCATCATCAAGCTGTTCCTGCCTGTGGGTTTTCCATATGTCGTGCATTGGCAGTATACTTACGGCACTATCGGGCATGATGAAAGCATGGTGCTCGGACGCTTTGTTTTATAGTGACATTTATGGGTTGCGGGCATCGCCCGCGTTAGGAGGTAACTGATATGCGGAGGTACACGCGCCATGAGCTTGAATGCATGGACGTTACGACGCTAAGAGCCATTTGCAAAGAGCTAAAAATCAAGACCGACGAATTGAGCGCCTACGACGACAAGAGGGCGCTGATTCAGATGATCTACAAGTACCGGGGTACGTTGTCAGATCGCTACATCAACGAATGGAACAGCGCAAAAGCGTTTCGCCTTGCCAGCGCCATTGCTGAAAAGGGCGAGGAGCAGACCAGCGTTCGCGTTGAAATCCCTGCATATTTCCAAATATACAAAGGGATAGAGTCGCTCTTTGAACGAGGCAAGGAGCACAGAGTCTACACGGAAGCGGACATCGACATGACCAGCGCGGCACTGGTCGATCAAAAGGGCAACATACAGGGGATTATGAACGTTGTAAAAGCCACAGCAAAAAACACGTACTTCCTCAAACTTCAAGAGCACATGCTGAACGCAGGCATACAGCCGGGGATTTACAAAAATTTTAAAATAGTGTTTTTCGCCGACGATTTTGAGAAAGTGCTGCGCATATACAATTCGTCAGAGGACAACGTAGCGCGCTTTTCGTATATCGCAAAGATCATACAAGAAGTGGTGGTTGAAGAAATAGAGGAAACCGACGACGCGCTGGTCATCGACTACGGCACGTCAAATACGACCGCCGGCACCTACCTCGACGGAAAGATGAGCCATGTATGGTTTTATTCCGATGCCCCCTGCCAGTACGAGCCAAATACGGCAACGCGCCATGCCCAGTGCCGCGAATGCGGGCGCTGCGCACTTTGCCCCAGCATAATAGCAGTCAAGGAGTGTGACGGCAACATCGTCGAGCTCCTGTACGGGCATGATGCAAGGGACCGCTTGCCTATGGCGCGGAACAGCATATTTTTCGACACGAAGCGCTGGGTGAACGATTACAACGAAACGATAGACGTCAAGGATTTGGGCGGCAACACGTCGCCAATCAAGCGGCGCGAAATTATAGAAGGGTTCATCAAATACGTCATTCACACGGCAGAGCAGCAAAACAAAGTGCGGTACAAAAACATCTGCTTCATAAGCCCGGTCAAGCAAAAGGCCACGTCCCTGTTCATGTACAAGGACATAATGCAGGGATACTGCGTAGAAGAAAAAGAAGCGATAGACGAGGCTGTAGCTGTTGTTTACGATACTGCGGCGCCACTTGTGGAAAACCTGGAATACGAGAGCGGCTATGAACGAAGCGTCCTATTAATCGACTGCGGCGGCAGCACCAGCGATATGGTGAAGTGCAACTATGCCATAAGCCACCAGAAGAAACGCAGCAACATCGACGTAAAAGTGAGGTACGCCAACGGGGACACCAATTTTGGCGGCAACAACCTCACGTACAGGGTCATGCAATACCTGAAAATCAAGCTGGTGCATTACTACAGGAAAAAACCCATGCCGGACATTGACGACCTGCTTAGCATTTCAAACTACGACATCTTTGATTTTATAGACGACAAAGGCATTAAGCCGCTTTACGAAAAATTTGAAGAAGCCTACGACAAAGCAGGGTTTTACATCCCCACAAATTTCGGCGATTACGTAAACGACGCCGAGACCGTCTACTTCAACGTGAGGGGGAACTTCTATTTCCTGTGGGATTTGGCCGAGAAGATAAAAATCGACCTGTACAGCAGCTCCGGCGCCTACGAGTTTTCCTTTGACCATCTTAGGGCAGGCAAAAATTTGTACATGCTTTCCGTCCGAAATGAAAAAGGGGTGTTCACGACCTATACCCAGTACCCGTCCTTGCGGGTGTTGAGGGACGAGATAAACCTGCTGCTCAAGCCGGAAATATACAACCTGCTGAAGAAATTCATCGAGCCCTACTACATAGAAGACGAAACAATGAGCGAAATAACCAATATCATGCTGTCCGGGCAGACGACAAAGATAGACCTTTTCAGGGACGTGCTGAAAGAATACATAGCAGGGCACAAGACCCGTGCGCCTTTTGAGCACAGCTACGCGAAGAAACTGAAATGCATCCGGGGCGCTGTCGCTTACCATGGCGCAAAAGCCATAGGCCGCATACGCCCCAGCATCGAATACGAATCTGCCATTGTGCCGTATTTCCTCACAGTGGAGACCTTTGACGAAAAGAAGGAAAAAACCCTCATCAACCAAGGGCAGCTGCTTGCGGACATATATTCTTTCATTGACCGCACATACGAGACGAGATTAATAGTGTTTGAACTACGCAACCACGACAGGGACGTCCTGCAGACCCTGAAATTCAATTTGGACGTCAAGAATTATGGCAAAACCGACTATCTTGAGCTGCTTGAAAAGCACACTTGGCTAAGGCAGGGAGATGTGGACCGGATCGAAGACGGCGAGGTGCGCCTGTTCATTTACAGCAACGACGAGAGCTGGGGGTTCAAGTGGCTGGGCATTGCAAACTACGACGGCGAGCTGTTTTGCGGCCAGGAGCGGTTCGTCCCCTTTGAGAGCGCCGCTTGGGAACTGAACTTTTTCAACGGCACGAGGTAAAACGATATGCGAAACGGTTATTATCCGCTATTTATTGATGGACGAATAGTAAAGCCGGAAGGCCTAAGCTATCTGCGCGACTTTCCGGATGATTTGGCGTCTGTTGCGCTGGAAAACTATTCTGACGGCGTGCTTTTCGGGTTTTCCATAAGCACAAAAGAAGGGAAGGTCGTCGTTTCCAAAGGAGCCCTCAAGTACAAGGGGGAAATCATCGTTGTTACTGAAAACGCAATCGCAATGGCAGGTTACGGGCACTGGTCCCATGTCAAGCTTGTGCTGGGCGAATGCAGCGTGACGAAAGACTTCAAAATATGCCCTATCGAGGTGGTCGCAGACAGCCACGAAGCAAAAGCGGAAAATGAGATAGAGCTGGGGCGGTTTTGCCTGAACCTTGGAGCCGTCTTGCGCCGCGAGTACGATTCTTTTTCAGACCTGCGCACACCGGAAAACACCTTGGACATCACAAGGGTCCTCTATGCGGGCGAGGGCACGCCCACTTTGCACCCACTGATTCTGAAGGAGTACGCCCAGGCTCTGATGGCCAGTTCCGACGAAACTCTGGACATCGCGTTTGCGCTGACGTGCCTCAACTCAAGCGTTGTCCACAAGCGGAGCATCCAGTGGTACATAGCCAAGAAAACAGGCAGCCCTTACCAGGATTATTCCCTTGATGATCTCTTTGACAAGCTTGTGGATATGCTGCCAGACCAAGACATAAGGCAGAGACCCAAAAGGCCCAGGAGCAAAGGGCCGGCTATCAGTTAGCGGCCCGGTTGCGGGCGACAGCCCTCGTTAGTGACTTAGGGGCTCGTAGCGCAAATAAAAAGTGTGAAAACATTATGAGGTAAATTTAGTGTTTTTGGGCACAACAAAACAGCCTT
>WRJV01000099.1 GCA_009778415.1 Clostridiales bacterium
GCAGGCAAGGGCCTTGTAGGCCTTAACGGGTTCAGCAACATGAACAACATCCTCTGGATCCATGCAGGAGACAACAGGTGGAGGGGCACTGTGACAATGGCGCTGCCTTCCGGGACTACGACAGGCCTTACCTCTGTCGAGCCTGTGGACATCGCGAAATTCGTCTACACGCCCAAGGGCTACGGCAACGCGACCATGAACCTGCTGTCCGCAAGGGCCGTCGTCAAGCTGGACGACACGACGAAATACATCTGGGCCCAAATCATGGACGAAGCTACCACCACGATAGTCGCCAGGTCGAAGTACGACCTGAACAGGGACGGAACAGTTGACGCCCTGGACCTGGGCATCATGCTGTTGTACTGCGGCTTTAGCGCCAACGCCCCTGGTTGGGACGACTTCATTAAAGTAAACGACATTTGGGGCAACGGCGTACCGGCATTCATGTGCGACGTGAACGGCGACGGCATCATCGACATGCTCGACCTGCTAGACCTGTTCATCCACTACACCAAATAACCTTAACTGGGCGCCTGCCGCGATTCGGGGCAGGCGCCCGCGTTTTTTGACGCATTCATAGGAGGTATAAAAAAACATGAATAAGAGAAAGATATTCAGCACGATAATGGTTATTGTCATGCTTGTGGCGCTATTGCCGGCAATGGCTTTGGCGCAAGTGACGGAAGTCAAGCAAGCCCCGAGTTATTTTGAGCAGTTGTCCAACTGGAAGATTTCGCCCTCTGTGCCCGGCACCACATGCGGCCTTCCCGGCGGCGCAGACGCAGACATCAGCAAGCCGGACTACAATACGTCCGGCTGGGTCGATGCCGTGGCACCCAGCACCGTACTGGGGAACCTGATCGACGCCGGCGTCTACGATGAATTCTTCATGGACCGAAGCGGCACCACCGACGAATGGTACAACAGGCAGTTCACCAGCATACGGTCTGCCGATTTCGACGAGCCATGGTGGTACAGCACCGACTTTGCACTGCCCGCGTCGGAAGCTGGGAAAAGGGTCACCATCGCCATTGGCGGCATGACTTACATGGCCGACTTCTACGTCAACGGTGTGCAGGTATTCAATGAGCTGACCAACATCAACGACAAGTACGACCTTTGGAACGGCCCGCCTGTCTACGGCCTTGCACAGGGTGACGCCAACGACTACACCGACATTACAAACGTTGGCTCGAACAGGGCGGCTCAATTTGGCACCCTGGACCTGGACTCGTACCGGAACTTGATCGTCGGCTCATTCCGCAGGTTTGACATCGACATCACCGATTACCTGAACCCCGTTGGCACGTCCAACAACCTCAAGTTCAAGATCACAAAGCCCATCAGCCAGCAGGACCTCACCTACCACTGGGTAGACTGGCACCCTCGGCCCGTGGACTCGATGATGGGCCTGACCGGCGTAGTCTCCATCGGCACGTCCGGCCCAGTCCGCCTGAACAACCCTGCTGTCTCAACAGTCGTCTCCGATGACCTGAATACAGCAGCAGTTACGCTGTACTGCGACGCCACCAACCTGACCGACGCTGCTGTGACCGGAACCGTCACGGCAGTCGTCAATGACCCGGACGGATTAACTGTGGCGATCGTGCAAAAGAATGTCACGATCCCCTCAAAAGTGTACAACGTTGAGATGATCTTCAGGCCCGCAGACTTCCCGGCGCTAAACATGTCCGATCCAAAGCTCTGGTATCCGGCCGGATCCGGCGACCAGCCGCTGTACAACATAAATTGGAGTTTCACCTATGACGGGGCGATCAGCGACGCTTTGACGCACCGCGCCGGGCTCAGGCAGCTCTCCTACGAAATCAATGTCACCCCGCTGGGCAACCAGAACAGGGCTACGGTCACCTCCAACGCGGGCGCAAACATGGCCCAGTTCTACTTCAACCACAAGCCCGTTCTGCTCAAGGGCGGCGGGTACTGCCCCACTGACCTGTTTCTGCGCCACGACCCGGTGAAAAACCAGGGCGTCATCGACAACATGCTGTACTCCGGCCTGAACATGTTCCGCGACGAGGGCAAGTTCTTTGACAACGACCTGCTGGACCTGTGCGACGAGAACGGCATCGTGGTCATGACCGGATGGTGCTGCTGCGACCGCCACCAGAGCCCCAACTCGTGGTCAAAATGCGAACGCTTCTGGGGATACGAGGAGCAGTACGCCCAGACCAAGAATCTGAGGCAGCATGCCTGCGGCGGCCTGTGGTTCAACGGCAGCGACCAGCCAGCCAGCTTCAGCCAGTCTAGCCGCTCCAACTCCTGGATGGTTGAAGAGATGTACCATATGATCGAAGCCAAATGCAGGTGGGACGTGATTGGCGCCACTGCGCCCAGTTCCTGCCTCGACTCGTCGAAACTGCTGGGTAACATCAACGGCGGGTTCCACATGGACTCAACCTATGAAAACAACGCGACCACATACTTCTACAGCCCTTGGGGGGCTCAGCTCAACGGTGAGGGCCCATTTGGGTTTATCTCCGAAGGCCTCGGCGGCTCCAACATCCCCTCAATCGAGTCTTTAAAGAAGATCATAGCGCGAGACAACATTTTCCCGTACAACGCGACTTCATACGCCGACTTTTCCGCATGGTCCACCCATAGCAATATTATAGCGCTGGTTACGCTGGCAGAAAACGCCTATGGTGCCTCAACTTCTCTTGAATCCTGGCATGCCAAGGCGACGGCGCAATGCTACGACCAGTACAGGGCGCAGTACGAAGCGATCAACTACTTCCGTTTCAAGAACAACACAGGCCTAGTCAACTGGATGCTCAATTCCGCGAGGCCAAACATGTACTGGAGCGAGTTTGACTTTTACATGAACCCGACAGCCGCCACCTTTGGCATAGCCAAGGCCAACGAGCCGCTGCACATCATGTACAACCCGTACGACAAGGATATCAGCGTCATCAACGGCACCTTCAACGCGTACCCGGGCATGACCGCCGAAGTATCGATATACAACCTTGATGGCAAGCTGATCAACAAGCCGCTCGTCAAAACGTTTGACGTAGCGCCCGACGGCGCCAGCCCGACCACTGTGTACGGAACCATGGCAAACTATACGAGCACCAACGCCCAAGCTTTGAAATGGGCTGTAAAGGAGGCTGACGGTAGAACATCATTTAGGAACGGCTGGCACTATGACGAAGTGACCGGCGCCTTCACACCGATGAACTACAACTATTTCGGCCAGATCAAGGACGCTTACGGCGTCAACATCCTCTGGGGCTATGACGACATCGAAGCATCGCTGACCGCCCCCATGTCCGACGTGTACTTCCTCCGGTTGGATCTTAAGGACAGCGCGGGCAATGTGGCCAGCACCAACTCGTACGCAGTCCCGTACCGAGGCGACATTACGGCGGCTACCGGCTGGATGTACGGGGCGCCTGTCGCGGTGGGCGACCTTTCGGCGCTCAATTCGCTGCCTGCGCTGTCGGCTTCTGAGCTCACTTGCACCCAGACCGGCTCTGCTGTGGTGGGCGAAAACGTGGTGCAGACGGTGGTTGTTTCCAACAACTCCCCATATGTGGCGCACAACGTGCTTTTGGCTGCTTATCCCGACAACACCCTTACTGACCTGATCGGCGCAGTCCAGTTCACAGACAACATGTTCATCCTGCTTCCGGGCGAATCCAGGACCATCGACGTGACCCACAGGAAAAGCAACCTGGCCGGTGACGCGGTCATCACAATGACCTGCTACAACAACCAGGTCAGCGGCGACAAGCCAGTCCGCTTCAAGAACGTCTACACAGGCCTGGGCATAGGTCAGGGCAGGAGCCTGTCCAACGGCAAGC
>WRJV01000100.1 GCA_009778415.1 Clostridiales bacterium
GCGTCACCGCTCAGACGTGCGACGTCAACAACGACGGCATCATCGACATGCTAGACCTGCTCGACCTGTTCATCCACTACACCAAATAGCAGGCACCTCAGCTACTGTTTATGCTATTTGAATTAAATAATTCATCCGCGCAGGGAAACCTGTGCGGATGAATTATCCACTAATGGGGATTCGTTACTGAATCCAGTCAGGATGCGGACATCGCCCCATATGGGTTTTGGGCATCGCCCGCGTTAGTGAGGAAATCACAATGAAAAACAACAGATGTCTTCGGACAACCATTTGCATTACCCTTATATTGGCATTGGCCGTCCCGGCTGGCATGTTTGCGTTTGCCGAATCGGACGCCGGCAGCGACACGGTTTACTTGAGCATACGCTCTGCCGGAACGGCGAGCAATCCGGAATACCAGCTGTCGATCCGCAACGCGAAAAATGTGCTGGCGGTTGAAGTCCGCTTCGACGCGAAAGGGACAGACATCGACGCAGATGGGCTGCGCGGGTTTTCGTCCCTGTACGACTTTGGCTTGGACGTGTTCACGCTGCAATACCGATCCGGCGGTGCTGCGACTGGATTCTCTTCTGTGGCTACAACGGACATAGCTGTTTTTAGCCTGCGCAACGACGCAAAGTCGCTGAGCCTTGCGTACGTAAGCGTTGTCGGGCTCGCAGGAGGCACAACTGTGCGCCTTTCTGCCGAAATTGAAGCCGGCGCGTCAACTGGCATAGCCAGGGATGACAACATCAACAATACTGCAACTGCAGGCACTGACAACAGTGCAAGCTCAAATACAATAGGCACAACGGATAAAAACACCGCAAGCAACAGCAGCCTGGCCGGCGGCGGTGGGAACCCCAAATCAACGGCTGTCGCGGACAGCCCGGCGCCACTTGCCGCAGAGATATCGTTTTTTGCGATAATCAAAGGGTTTGACGACAACACTTTCCGAGGCGGCGCCCTTATGACAAGAGAACAATTTGTTACTATCCTATCAAGGATCAAAAACGGAGAAAATACTCCAAAAGCGAACAGGGACAATCCGTCATTCAGCGACGTACTTTCCGACAGGTGGTCTTACGACGCTATTGAATGGGCCTTAAAGGCAGGAATTGCTTATGCCGATGCAAACGGCAATTTCCGCCCGGCAGATCCCCTTACCCGCTCTGAGATGGCAGTCATGTTCGTAAGAACCGAGAAATTGACGAAAATGGCCGACAACGCATTTAGCGACATTGATGGCCATCCTGACTCAAGCGACATCCTGAAGGCAGTCAATGCAAAGATATTCAACGGCTATCCTGACGGAACTTTCAGGCCGGAAGACAGCACTACGCGAAACGAAGCAGTCGCTGCGTTGATACGCTACCTGCTGGGCCGAGAGCCGGACGATGCCATGTGGCAGAGCATTGCCCTAAACTTTACAGATGTCGCAAGCACCTATTGGGCTTACAAATACATAGCGCTGGCGGTAATTGGCTATGGTTCGCTTTTGGTTTAAATAGATTCATCAGAGTTAATGCTATATCCACATAATTTAATGTTGAGATTCGGCGAAACATATTGTTTGCCGATGGTCAAAGATATTGGAGGTATAAAATGAAAAGAACAATTACAGCTTTATTGCTAACGTTCGTCCTTGTGTTGACTATGGTTCCGTTGACTGCGATAGCCGGCGACGGCGACACTGACGGCCGTGGCTGCACCAGCTTCTACTTTGGCAAGGACGTCACTGTCAGCGGAAACTACACTTGGGGGCGCACCGAGGACGTAAGCGCATCCTTCTCCAAGCAGTTCGACGTCGAGCCGGCGGCAGAATACACTATAGACCCAGCAAAGTTCTACAACTACGACGGCAACTGGGCTGCGTATCAAGGAGACTTGTACGTAGCAGGCAGCTGGAACGCGGCAAGAACCGTATTTACCCCGCGCTTCAGGTGGCCATATCCTGCAAAGACGCTCAGATTCACGTACAATAAAGACTCAATCAACAATGAAGGAAACGACCCGTTCCCATACGCGGAAGTGGGCATAAATGAAAAAGGCGTGAGCATATCAGCCACAGAATCCCTCAGCGGCATGAAGAGCCAAGTATCAAGCCTTGACGCGTCTGTGTCCAGAAACAGCGGCGGCCTCACAGAAGTGGACATAACCGCCGTGGTGCTGATGCAGGCTGAAACCGCAAGGGGCGCCTGCGAGCTGGTTGCCAAGATAATCGACACCGTCGGGGCAGGCGGCAGAGAGGGCCTATTCCTCAGCGACCCCAACGAAGTGTGGTATTTCCAGTGGTTCACCGGGCACCAGTATGTTGCGGCCAAATGCCCGCCTGACATGGTCGGCTTCTCGCCAAACATCACAGGCAACGTGGGGCGCAATGGCGTCGTCGACATCACTGACACAGAGAACTTCATCTGTTCACCGAAGCTGGTCGACATCGCCGTCCAGGGCGGCGTGTACGTGGGCGACCCGGCCGACCCGGGCAACCTGAACAAGATAAAGGTCTGCGACTCCTATGGCAGCACGACAAACCACCAGACAAGCCGCATGAGGACCGGTTGGGGCCAACTGTACGGCTACACCACAAACGCCCAAATAACGGCGAACGTGCCCGGAAACGTGTACATGAACTTTTTCCTTGACCCGCCGGCAGGCAGGAAGTACGGCCTCTATGAGATCATGAGGTTCTTTGCGGGCCGCGGCCAAGGCACTGACTGGGAAGCTTCTTCGTCCATCTCCACTGCCAGCACGGTTGAGTCTCATGTATATGAGCTCAGGCCGGACATGCCAGCAGACCTTGCGACAGTGATGTGGATGACCATGGCACCGCCGGAATTCAATATATTTATTCCGTATTACGCAAATCTTGTTACTGAGACATTCGACAAGATGCATTCGCCGGACGCGACATCGTACAATGCCGCAAACCCGGACAACAACTCCGCATACTGGGTTTTCCGTCAGCTGTTCACGGAATGCAACCAGTCCAACCTAACGCTGAGGGCGAGGTATGGCGACGGTGTCATAGCTTTCTGGGAAGCTTACCAGAAGTCTCTGATCGAACAGCAAGCTTTAGTCGACAAGTACATGCTTGACATACTAAAGAACCAGGGCCGCGAAGCGGCTGAGGAAGCGGCAACCGCGCTTTCGATGAAGATGAGTGAAGACGCCTATGTGTACGCCAAACAGATACTGGCCGAACTCAGGGCGTTCAAAGCGGCTGGCACAGCCGGCGATTTCGTACCTTCGTTTAGCGCACTGCCGGCTTACGCACCGGACACGCTGGTCTTTTTGAACCTCGACGCAAACGTAGTGAGCTTCATAAACGATGACGTAGAGTACACTTTGTCCATATCAAACGCGACTGACGTACTGGCAGTTGAACTGGAATTCACCATAGACGGCCGTATGCTGTCGGGCAAGGGCCTCGTCGGCCTTGGCGGCTTTGACAACATGAACAACATCCTTTGGACCTTCGCCGGCGATAACACCTGGAAGGGCTCAGTGACACTGGCGCTTCCCTCCGGGACCACTACCGGGCTGACTTCAGAGGCGCCTGTCGACATCGCCAAGTTCCTCTATTCGGCAAAAGGGTTTGGCAACGCGGGCATGACGGTTACGTCCGCCAAAGTTGTCGGGCTCTACGACGGGACTACTAAGTATCTAATTCCGGTGATTGACAACGGCACCGCCACCACTGTGGTAGCGAAGTCAAAATACGACTTGAACAGGGACGGCACAGTAGACGCCCTTGACCTTGGCATCATGCTGCTGTACTGCGGCTTCAGTGCAAACTCTGCTGATTGGGGCGCATTGGTCAAAGTAAACGACATCTGGGGCAACGG
>WRJV01000101.1 GCA_009778415.1 Clostridiales bacterium
TTGCCGAGATGTCGGAGCAGCTCAAAACCCTTGCCGGCGCATGCCGTAGCGGCGCAATCGCTCCGGCTCTTCTGACTGGTGGCAGCTTCACCGTTTCCAGTCTGGGGCAGTTCGGCATTGAAAGCTTCACGCCCATACTCAACCCACCGCAGACAGGCATCTTGGGCGTGAACGCCATAACAACGCGGGTTCGGGAGGAGAACGGAGAGATAAAGGCCTACCCGAGCATGGCGCTTTCGCTGACCTACGACCACCGTGCCATAGACGGTGCGCCCGCGTCGAAGTTCCTGCAGGCGCTTTGCAGAAACCTTGAAGCGTTCCCTGCTGTTTTAAGTAAGGAGGTTATGTTTTGTACGACTTGATAATTATCGGCGGAGGCCCCGCCGGATACAGGGCAGCGGAGCTGGCTGCCCGAGGAAACTTGAAAACCCTGCTGTTTGAAGATCGGAGCCTCGGCGGCGTCTGCCTGAACGAAGGCTGCATCCCATCCAAAGCTCTGCTTTATTCGGCAAAGCTTTACGATTACGCGAAAGGCGGTGCCGCAAGCTACGGTGTGACCTGCGAAAACGCAGCTTTTGACTACACCGCTGCAGTGAGGCGCAAGGACAGGGTGGTCAGCATGCTTGTCGGCGGCATCGAATCCTCACTGAAAAAAAGCGGGGTCGAGATTCTCCGCGAAAAGGCAGTCATACAAGGTAGAGGCGAGAACGGTTTTTCGGTGAATTCGCGTCATGCCACGAACCTTTTGATATGTTCTGGTTCCGAGCCTATGATGCCGCCAATTGCGGGCATCGAAACCGCCATGACTAACAGGGAAATACTGGCACTGACCGAGGTGCCCGCCTCGCTTGCGGTGATCGGCGGCGGAGTAGTCGGCTTGGAAATGGCCAGCCTATTCAATTCTGCCGGAAGCAATGTGGTAGTCTACGAGATGCTCGACAAGATAGCAGGCTCCTTCGACCGCGAGATATCAAAGATGCTGCAGGAGGACTGCGAGCGGAAAGGCATCGTATTCAAGCTCAACGCGCAGGTTCAAAACATTTCTGAGCTGGGTACCGAGAAAGTCCTCGTGAGCGTTGGGCGAAAGCCCCGAACGGAGGGCCTGGGCCTTGAAAGCATTGGGGTGCATACTGAACGGGGCGCAATCGTAACCGATGAATTCATGAAAACCAGCCAGCCCGGCGTGTACGCCGCCGGGGACGTCAACGGCAAGTTCATGCTGGCGCACACCGCCTACCGCGAAGCTGAGGTCGCCATAAACAACATGTGCGGCAAAAAAGACATGATGGATTACAGTGCCATTCCGTCTGTAATATACACGAACCCGGAAACCGCCGGCATCGGAGAGACGCTGGAATCGGCAGCCGCCAAAGGCATTGCCGCAAGCGAAACGAAGCTCCCCATGCAGTATTCCGGGCGGTACCTGGCAGAAAACGATGGCGCAAACGGCATATGCAAGCTCGTCTTTAGCAACAACCGCCTTATCGGCGCCCACATGCTAGGGAACCCCTGCAGCGAAGTGATTTCCACGCTGGCTGCTGTTATGCACGCAAGAATGGGCATTGACCAGATAAAAAAGATAGTTTTCCCGCACCCGACCGTCGCGGAGATAGTAAAGGAGGCTGTTTACCATGCCTAAGAGCCAATTTATCGACCCGGCAACAGCTAGGGCAAAAGGCGAATTGACGTTTGAAAGCATACCGCTCAATTCCTATCAAAAACCGTTTGCGGAATCAGCAAAAGAGTATTCGGGGGCAGACCTTTTGGGCATGTTCCACGACATGCAGCTGATACGCGAATTTGAAGGCATGCTGTACTCTGTCCGCACCACCAAGCAGTACAACGGAGTCGAGTACGTATACACAGGCCCTGCCCACCTTTACAGCGGACAGGAGGCTGCCGCCGTGGGCATGGCCTACACGTTGGGCAAGAACGACGTCATATTTGGCTCCCACAGGTCACATGGGGAGGTGCTGGCCAAAGGATGCGCCGCCATAAAGAATTCTGACGACAGCGAGCTCTACAACACCATGAAGAACTTTATAGGTGGGGCTGCGCTGGCGGTTGTCGAGGCGCAAAACAAAAGCGGCGACGTCAAGGACCTGGCTCTTGACTTTCTCCTTTACGGCTTCATGGCAGAGCTGTTTGGCCGGGACAACGGGTTTGCCCGTGGCCTCGGCAATTCCATGCATGTTTTCTTCACCCCATTTGGCATATACCCCAACAACGCCATCGTCGGCGGTTCTGCGGGCATTGCCGCAGGAGCCGGGCTGTTCAAGCGAGTGAATAAAAAGCCCGGCATTGTAGTGTGCAACATCGGGGACGCGTCGCTGGGATGCGGCCCGGTTTGGGAGGCTCTGAACTTCTCTGCCCAGGACCAGTTCACCAAACTCTGGGATGAAGATCACCGGGGCGGGCTCCCTGTAATCTTCAACTTCCTCAACAACCACTACGGCATGGGAGGGCAGACATCGGGCGAAACTATGGCCTACGGCGTTTTGGCCCGAGTGGGAGCGGGTATCAGCCCGACTCAGCTTTACAGCGAGCGCATCGACGGCTACAACGTGTTTGCCGTCATCGACGCCTTTGAACGCAAGCGCAAGATAGCCGAGGAAGGTTGCGGCCCTGTCCTTATGGACACCGTCACCTACCGCTTCGTCGGCCACAGCGCCACCGACGCCTCCACTTACCGCACCAAAGAGGAAATCGAGGCGTGGCAGGCGGTCGATTCGATAAAAACATTCAAGGAAGGCCTAGGCACAGCCAGCGAGTGCGAAGCTGTTGAAAGCGGCATACGGGAACGCATAACCAAAATCATGAGGCTGGCCATCGACGAAGGGGTTTCGCCTCGGGTTGACCTTTTTAAAAACCCGGACGGAATAAGGCAGTACATGTTTTCCGGCAAAAAAGTAGAGAAATACGACGACCGCACCCCTGAAGCTACGGTGCCAAAAGAAAGCAACAGCCGACTTGCAAAGCTTGCGGGCAAGAGCCGCTTTGCGCTCGATGCAGACGGCAAGCCCGTGTCAAAGATCAAGCAGTTCAACGTGAGGGACGCCTTGTTTGAGGCTATTATAGAAAAATTCTACACTGACCCCACGCTGATAGCGTTTGGCGAGGACAACCGCGACTGGGGCGGTGCGTTCGGAGTTTACGGAGGTTTGACCGAATCTATGCCGTACCACAGGTTTTTCAATACACCTATATCGGAGGGCACTATTGTCGCGGCGGCAGTGGGCTACGCCCTCAGCGGTGGCAGGGCGATACCTGAGCTGATGTACTGCGACTTCCTGGGCCGCGCCGGAGACGAGGTGTTCAACCAGCTGTCAAAATGGCAGGCCATGAGCGCGGGAGCATTGCAGATGCCTGTGGTGCTCCGGGTGTCGCTGGGCTCTAAATACGGTGCGCAGCACGCCCAAGACTGGACATCTCTGGCTGCGCACGTTCCGGGCCTTAAGGTGGTGTTCCCTGCCACGCCCTACGACGCGAAAGGCTTGATGAACGCTGCCCTTTCCGGCAGCGACCCTGTGGTTTTCTTTGAGAGCCAGAAGCTCTACGACACAGGCGAGCTGTTCCATCAAGGCGGCGTGCCGGCTGGATACTACGAAGTCGCCATAGGCGAACCGGACGTCAAGCGCACCGGAAGCGGCGTGACGATACTCACTGTGGGAGCATCCCTTTACGCCGGCATCGGAGCTGCAGACATGCTGATGGAAAGTTTTGGCATATCAGCCGAGGTCATCGACGCCAGGAGCTTGGTGCCGTTCAATTACGAGAAAGTGGCAGAGTCCGTCAAAAAGACCGGCAGGATTGTGCTGGTGAGCGACGCCTGCGAGCGCGGTGCGCACATCAACGACCTGGCGCGAAACATTACAGAGCT
>WRJV01000102.1 GCA_009778415.1 Clostridiales bacterium
GGGTAGTTGGGGGATAGTTGGATTGGAGTGGGTTGGGGATAGTTGGATGGGGGTGGGTTGGGGTTGTTGTCAAGGGAAAACTGACCCTCTTGATCGGTTGAAAATTGACCAAATTGATCGAAATAATATTTCCTGCTTCTTATGCCGCGAAAGCCGTTTGACAGTGAGGGTGGGAATGGTTGTCTAGTAACTTGCGGACAAAAATCGCAAAAAAAACAAGAATTTTTGTGTCCGTAAATTATTAGCCACCGCGTGTACGGGGTGCGCGGGCATCGCACGGGTAAGGAACATCGAGGGCGGCCTATTCAGGCCGCCCTCTGTTGATTGATACGTTAGTTGCGGATTGATACGTTAGTTGCGGATTGATACGTTAGTTGCGGATTATCTTAAAATCTTTGATGTTCGAGCCATTGCCCTTGATGTCGAATACAAGCGTATATCCGGCAAGATCATGGCCGGCGCCGAATGCGTATTTACCATCCAAATTGGCGTTGTTTCCATTGAGTTTGACCGTATACGTCGCCACTCTTGTTTCTCCGGTGGCAAAAGTCAATAGAACTTTGAAAGTCAATTCCCATACGTTGGAGTTTTTCGAAGTTTCCACTATGCTGACGAAATCTTTCGCTGTTACCGCTGCATTTGCCAGCTTCACGGCGTAGAGCGTCACGTCGCTGTTGATGTCGAACGTGTCACCGGCTTTATAGACTACATTGGTCGCTTTGGGATCGGTGTCCCAACCAAGGAAGTTGTAGTTTGGCGTTTTTGCACCAGGTATGGTAGCCGTGTAGCCGGCAGCGTAATTCTTGACTGGCCCAACCGGGGTTTCAGCGTCCACGTAGGTTATCTGGCAGGTATCCGTAGCATGAAGGAATTTCACCATTTCAAGAGCCAAGGCGTGGGTCTTTTCTGCCATGCCTGCGAAATTCGCCGACGCTACTGCCTTTGTGGCTGCACTGTTTAGATTCATGGCGGGAAGCTGAGCGTTCAGGCCGTCGAAGTCAGCGTAGATGCCCTTCTGCAGGAAAGCGAACTGATCTAATACGTACTGAAGCTTGTCTGCTGAGACGACAGGCCCACCGGAGTAAGTTGAGTACAGAATATAGTTGCTCAACGCGTCAAACGTCCAGAAATAGTTCTTCTCCCAGTTTTGCGGAAGCACTACGTAGTTGCCGGTGGCTGACGTACGGTAGTACATGTTGGGAGGGTTGTCGCTGGCCAGCCTTATGGCTAGGCTTGCCGCCGTAACACTCTTTGTCGCTTGGCCAACGGCATGCCCGTAGCCTTCGTACAGTGAATCCGTCAGCAGTGGGTAGAAGGGGATGAACACGTTGTAAGCGCCGTGGCCCATCTGAATCCATGCAACAGTGCTGAGCTCAAAGGGCCTGCCTTCCTTGTAGAGCTGGAAGAACGCGGTGTCTGTATTGCTTGTGTTGGCTATGCCGGAGACTTTGAAGTAGTTGGCGATGTCGTCAGGCCCCAGCAGGCGGTCCGCTTTGAAGTTGGTGTGCAGCGGGACCATGTTGTCGTCCTTGTCCACATTGGTAATGGTGTACTGGGTGTTGTCAGCCTGAAGCATGGCTTCCGTGAAGCGGTAGTCCTTGTTTAGGAAGTTGAGGCCGTTGGACAGCCTGTTGCTGCTGGCTGTGCCGTTTGAGGCATAGGTGGCGCGCCAGTCGATGATGTTATTTGCCAAATCGCCCTTGAACGTGCCGGCAGCAGCCCTCATCGCGACGTCCATTATTCCTGGGGAAGCGATGATATCCGGGTCGTCTAGGCAGACCCTGCCGATCATGGTCATGTTGGGTTCAAGGAACATCAGGCTGTCGACGCACCTGATCGCCAAATACTGATGGCCGCTGCAGTTCTCGATGTACCAGGTCTCGTACTGGTCGCTGATGAACAAGCCGTTCGCTTGATAGCAGCCATAGTTATCATATATGTACATCAGCAGGTCGATGCCTTCACGAGCTGTTTTGGCTTCGCTGAGGATTACCGTGGGAATCTCGGTCTCCTCGATACCGACTTTGCCGGCAACCTTTCTGGTTACATAGGGGTCAATAGCCCTAACGGCAGTGTTGCCACTTGTCGATTCCGTCGCGCTGACTGTTACGCCAAATTCATTGGTGCCGTGCTCCGTGTAAGAGGGGTGCCCCGGCTGGTGGCATTCCGGGCACAGCCCGTCAAATTCATTGTCTGCCTTAAATGCCCACCACTCGTAGCTGTCGTGGGTCCAAGTCCACTCAAAGGCGCCGTAAGACGGGCAGCCTACGTACAGGGCGTCTGCCTTGTACTCGCCAGCCGGGCTGATGTACATCAGTTTGGCCAAGCTGTTGGTATAGTCCTCGCTGCGGGCGACGATCGGTGCCCCGTCCTGCGTGAAGTGGCCGCCCACGAAAATCGTGGTGCAGGCGATCGCGCTGGCCTGCGACGCCGCGATCATCATTATCGCAACGAACACAACTATTATTTTTCTCGCTATTGTTTTTTTCATCTTTGTTTCTCCATCCAATATATTTGCAGTGTTTTTAACAAGAATGCTGCATGAAAACTTGCTGATACGAATAGGATGTGGGTAGGCGCTAATGCAAATTGGATTACCGTGCGGACATTCGCCAATCAGCGGTTGGCGCATGGCAGCTTCAAATCGAACAAGTCGATATAAATTTGTTTCACGAGCTATTTATTTTTACAAACTTCATGCCGGCACCTCCTCCCAAAACGGGCTGCGCCTATAACCCCAAAATATTAAGCAGTGCTGCCTGATGTATTGCAATTGTTGAATGATGTTGCTAAACAATGGCTTTACAAAACAAGAGGAAAACATGCATGACACATTTTACCTAAATTCGTCAAAAAAATCAAGAGCAAGCGAAGATTTTAGTGAATTACTGGCTAAAAGTGGGCTAGCAACCACAATCCAGATAGGGCTGTGGGAATAATCGAAGCGTTTCAACAGCTTCCGCATTTTTTGACATTCTCAAGAAAACTTGCTCCCATGGATTGATTTTTAAAAAGACATATGCTAATATGAGAACAGCTATGAGAGCAGCTATGAGAGCAGCTATGAGAACAGTTATGGCGAGATGAGGTGATTCATGTGGCAATACCTGCAAATATAAACGATTTATTGCACAGTCACGCCGTTGAAAGCGCAAGGATCGAATTCAAAGCAAACTGGAATCCTGCGCCGATTCTGCACACTATATGTGCCTTTGCAAACGATATGGACAATTGGGGCGGTGGATATGTCGTAATTGGAGTCGAAGAAAAAGGTGGCGTGCCAAGCTATCCTGTCGCCGGCATCACAAAAGGTTCGGTGGCATGAACAGGCCATATAAATGTCCAGACAGCCTCTCGAAGTCCTCTGGCAAATCATATTACATCCGCAAGTTGTCGAGCACAATAAAGGCAAATCCCAAAGACGAACAGGAATTGTTTGCCTTGTCTGAAGTCATTCCCTACGACGACAGAACGAACCCTAGAGCAGACATTGAAGATTTGCATCCTGCACTCATAAGCAATTTTTTGCACGAGGTGAAAAGCGGGCTCTATGAAACATCAAAGAATACGCCTCTCCGGGTGCTGGCGCTTGACATGAGAATCGCCGAAGGCCCACCCGAGTACACAAAGCCGCTTAATGTCGGGCTTATGTTTTTCAACGACCGTCCTGACAATTTTTTCAGGTACGCTCGAATTGAAGTGGTCGACAAGCCAGATGAAACAGGGACAGGCATGACAGAAAAGACGTTCACGGGCCCTCTTGACAGGCAGCTTCGCGATGCACTGGCATATATTAGGAATTATACAATTAAAGAAAAAATTATTAAGCACCCTGACGTTGCGGAAGCAGAGCGCATATACAATTACCCGTATGCAGCAGTCGAAGAAGCTCTTTCCAA
>WRJV01000103.1 GCA_009778415.1 Clostridiales bacterium
ATTTTTTGCGCTTCTGTAAACTGAATGTAACTTGAATGTTCTTGTGTCAGTGATATAATTATGGGTAGGAGGAAGTGGTCAACGATTTAAAAGGTAAAAGTGAAAGGATGGAATTATATCATGAAAGCAAGTTTTTTTAAGCATGGGGTTCAGATAGCGCTCGCCCTCATGCTGATAGTAGGGTCGCTTACCATTCCGGGAGTCGCCATCGACGAACCGGAGGAGGAAGGGGCGGCGGCGGGCGTAACCGTGGTGTCGACAGTCTCCCTGAGCAATTCCGAATACGCGCAGGTCGCGCTGACACAGTGGTCGAGCAACAACGACAACGCCGAAATAATGCCGGGCGTGACTCTTTCAACGTCGACCGGCCAAGGGAAATGGAAGATGTATTTTGCCGCAGGCACTTCAGGCACGTATTCAATATACGTCCACCACGGCGGAGGGGAGGCTTCTTTGGTTACGATAGAGGTCGTGGCGCCCGACGACAATTCGCTTGTCGAGTGGGAGATAGGAGACGGCGGCGGGAATCCCATGTCGATCAACCATATCAAATTTGGGGGCGAAGGGCCGGTCACGCCTATCATCGCGATTATTAAGAACACGGACAGGGACGGAAAGTTCAAGTTTGCGGTCACCGTAGGCAGTGATGTGAATTATGCGACTATCAGAACCGGGCAGGGAACCGACTATTGCGATTACGAACTGCCTGATAATTTCACCGGAACTGTGACCATAAGCGAACTTGAGTGGTTTAACGGCAGCGACTCGGGCTTGGCCGGCTGGGCCTTTGACGATTCTGTTTACGAGTTCGTGTTTTTGAGGGGCCAGCTGGTTTCACCGGAGGATTCAGACCTTATTGTGGCCTTTGAGAACAGCTACACTGAACCTGAACCTGAGCCTGAACCTGAAATAAACGTGACAAAGGTATCAGATGCAGGCGCTAATGGCAGGATTGCCAACGGGCAGACTGTGAATTACGAAGTGATCGTTGAAAACACATATGATGAAAGTATTAAGAAGGTTGTTATCAGCGACAGCAGGTTCGGAATTGTCGATGGAGACATCACTGTTTGGGTCAAGCAGAGTCAAGACGAGGATTTCATCGAAGTGCTTGCAGGAGAAGATTATTCGTTCACAGAGGACGGCGATATTGCATTTGATAAGAGTTTCACACTTGACGTCGGCGGGAAAATCAAGCTTGAGTACGCAATCACGTGGACCGGGGCAGGGAGCCATACAAACACGGTCGAGGTAACCGGCGTCGGCACGGAGTCAAAAGTAAGGGTAAAGGGGAACGACGACGTGACTGTCACTATACCGGACGGCGGCGGAACACCGCCAACTGGCGGAAAGAGACCCCCTACGCCAGGCGGCAACACCACTATATCGGACCCGCCTGCGCCGCTTGCAGAGCCGGAGAACCCGCCGGAGGTGTACAACCCGCCGGTTGACATCCCGCAAGACGAGGTGCCTCTTTCGGACATCCCGAAGACTGGCCTTGCCGGGCTAGCGCTCCCATTCACGATTGCGGGGGTGTCCCTTGCGGCATTGCTGGCAGTGCTCTTTACGAGGAAAAGAGAAGCAAAATAAACGACGCGCATAAGTTGTTGCAAGCAGGCGGGGCGCCATAACTCCGCCTGCCTGTTTTTGGGGGCATTTTTGGATGTTTTTTGAAAGCAAGGCTTCAATTTACAAGCAGATTTCTGCAAAAGCAGGAAAGAACGGGTGGCTTCCGGCTGATTTTCTGCTTTCCGGGGAAAGCTCTGTGCCTGGGGAGCTTGAAGGGAAGCTTTTTTTTCGTGGAGATGCAGAGGAAATGCGGCCCGAGGTTTTTGAGAAATTCATGAGGCTGCTGAGATGGGCTTGCGAAGACCCAAAAAAACGGAAGGGCGGCGAGCTGGCCGAATACTTTGAAGAACACTGCGTTTTTCAAATAATCGACAGGGCATGCGAGGAGCTGTTCAGCGAACAGCGCGGCATAGACATCTTCAAGGTTTTGGACGTTGCTTTTGAGTGGGCGACGAAATCGGAAAATGCCGGGCTGGTGAAGCTGGGGATAGCGCTGATGGGCATGCTGAACCTGGACGATAGGGAGGACTGCCGCAGGGCGATAGTCACGCTGGGCAAATACGAAGAATTCACGCTGTACAGCTTGTTTGCGGTTTCGGGATGGGAAAACGGCAAGGAAATAACATCCGGCTACGCGCACAACCTTAAGGGCTGGGGCAAAATCCATGCAGAGCAGTGGCTGTGACAGAGCCATATACAGGGCTTGCGGGCGATAGCCCACGTTAGTTTAAAAAAAAACTATTGAAAAATACAGCAGAAGCATGATACAATAAGCTGTTCTGACTGTTAAGCCAGGGCATTGCTTAGAGCGGTTTTGAGGGAAAATATGGAAAAAGACACGAGCAAAATCAAATTGTACGGGTTCAACAACCTGACAAAGACGCTGAGCTTCAACATGTACGACATCTGCTACACAAAAACGGTGGAAGACAAGAAGGCGTATGTGGAGTACATCGACGAAGAGTACAATTCGGAGAAATTGACGGCGATACTGAAAGAAGTCACGAAGATCATCGGGGCAGACATACTGAACATCGCCATACAGGACTACGACCCGCAGGGCGCCAGCGTGACGATACTCATATGCGAGAGCGAAGTGGGCCAATTGGCAGTCGGTGAGCAGGAGCACAGGCACCCGCCGCACAACGGCGCTGTAGCGGCGCACCTCGACAAGAGCCACATTACGGTACACACGTACCCGGAATACCATCCGGACAACGGGGTCAGCACGTTTCGGGCAGACATAGACGTTTCCACCTGCGGTGAAATATCGCCTCTTGCCGCGCTCCCTTTCCTGATCGACAGCTTCGACACAGACATTATGACACTGGACTACAGGGTCAGAGGGTTCACCCGTGACATAACCGGCAAGAAAATCTTCATAGACCACGAACTCACCTCGATTCAGGACTACATCCCCGACGAGATAAAAGAGCAGTACCAGATGATAGACGTAAACGTGTACCAGGAAAACATTTTTCACACCAAGTGCAAGTCAAAGGACGTGAACCTAGACGAGTATTTTTTCAATTTTTCGGTGGACGACATCCCGGAAGCGGAAGTCAAGAGCATACTGGCAAAAATCCTGGAAGAAAGGGACGAAATATTCTACGGGCGGAACTTTGCCCATTTTTAAAGACATAGGAGGAAAGCGATGAGTGATTTATTTGAGTGGAGCGATATTTGGTATTCCGAATACTGCCTCCCCGGCGTCAAGCTGTCTTTTAAGGTCGACGTCCTGCATTCTGAGCAGACGCCTTTCCAGAAGATAGTTTTCCTGAAAAACGAAGTTTTCGGCACGATATTGACCCTCGACGGCTATGTTCAGGTCACCGAGCGTGACGAGTTCATGTACCACGAGATGATCTGCCACGTCCCCATGGCGGTCAACCCCGGCATAAAGAGGGTGCTGATAATCGGCGGCGGGGACGGCGGCACGGCGCGGGAAACGTCAAGGTACAAGGCGCTGGAGAAAATAGACATGGTCGAGATAGACGAAGCGGTCGTCAGGGCCTGCGAGAAATACATGCCGCAGACAGCCTCCGTTTATTCGAGCGAACCGCGCCTTTCACTGAAATTCGAGGACGGGCTCGCTTTCGTCAAATCTGCAAAAGACGATTCGTACGACCTGATAATCGTTGATTCTACAGACCCCTACGGGCCGGGCGGAAGCCTGTTCACAGCCGAATTCTACAAGGACTGCTACAGGATTCTGAGCGACGACGGCATACTGGTGAACCAGCAAGAGAACGCCTTTTACGATGTGGAACGGGAAGAGATGATCAAGGCGCACAGGAAGATAAAAGAGATATTCCCCATTGCTGAAGTTTACGGGTTCAACATCCCGTCCTACGAGTCGGGGTTCTGGTACTTTGGCTTCGCGTCAAAAAAGTACGACCCGATCGAGGGGCACAGGGC
>WRJV01000104.1 GCA_009778415.1 Clostridiales bacterium
TGTTAGCAAATTGCTCGACAACCGTTATTTTTGGAACTCTCTGATTGTTTTCATACCTGCTTATCACCTGTTTCGATGTCCCGAGTATTTTGGCGAACTCGTCTTGCGACAATCTTTTGCTATAACGTATTTTTTTTAATACGTCCCCAAAGGGTGTCTTTCCGTCCATTTTACCTACCTCAGCTTTGTTTTTTCTTAATTTAAACATTTTTCGCGGATAAATTCAAGGCAAAAATAAAATGTCTATTATTTGTCGCCAAACGGTTGACATACACGGTTTGATACGTTATTATAATTATGACATCTGTGGATTGGCAAAGCGGTAAAAGAAGGGATGGTCACAATGGCTGGAAAAGTTTTAGCGCTTAGGGGGCTGATATACGGAAAATTCGATACTGAAACGGCGTTTGCTCAACATCTAGGCTGGTCGCGGCAGCGGCTCAACAAGCTGACTTCAGGAAAAAGAAAACCAGATATCGACGAGGTCTTCGAAATAGCGCAACTGTTGGGGGAGGATTTTGAGGTTGTTGCCCAGATTTTTTTGGAATTTTGGTCACCAAAAGGGCAACAAAGGTCTGTTCATTTTGAGCTCGACCAATCCATACCTCCTGATGAGTGCTCTGACGCGGATTAGCAACTTACGGACAAGAATCGCAAAAAAAGACAAAAGTATTATTTGTCCGGAAGTTACTAGCGCGGGCTGTCGCCCGCGTTAGTACTATTTGGCAGATTGGTTTGGTTTTGCCGCCTACATCCGCTCGTACAGAATTGCTCCGTCAATCATAGTAATGTCAACATGTAACTTGTGGATGTCGTTTGGCTGGATGCCAAGTATGTTACCGGAAAGGGCGATCATGTCCGCGAGCTTTCCGGGTTTTATGCTGCCTTTGATTTTTTCTTCATGCGAAGCATAGGCGCCGTTATACGTGGCGCACCTGATTGCTTCCATGACTGAAACAGCTTGAGTATTGTCGCACTGGTACCCGCTTTCCCTGTCGTACCTGTTCACTGCTGCGTCGATCGTTGCCATGCCTGCCGGATATGAAGGCGTGTCGCTGTGAATGGAGCACTTGATTCCTGAGTCCAGCATGCTTCTCAGTGCGCAAAGGTGCTTGTTTCGTTCCTCACCGTAAAAATCCAGGAATTTTCGGCCCAGCTTGTAGACAGAAGATATGTTGACGCTGGGGCAAATGTTCATCTTCGCCATGCGGCCTATGAGGTCTTGGTCTGCAATCGTGCAATGCTCAATCCTGTGGCGCAGGTCCGGCCTGGGGTTTGCCGCAAACGCTTTCTCATAGCCCTCCACCATGTACTCTATGGCAAGGTCGCCTATGGCATGAGCCGTTGCCTGGCATTCTGCGTCGTTTATCGTTTTTATGAATTCTGCAACTTCCCCCCTTTGCCATCCAAACTCGCGGGGAAGCGCCGGATCGTGGGAATAAGGTTCCCTTGTGCCGCACGAAGGTGCGCCGGAACCGCCGTCAATCATGAATTTGCAGCTTCCTACCCTGAAATGAGGGTCGCCAAGGCCGCTCATGAACCCCAGTCCCAGCCAGCGTTCGTTGTCTTCTTTTGAAAACGCTTTTCCAAAAACGCTGTGCAGCATCATGTAAGTGCGTATTTTAAATTCGCCGTTGGCGCAGAGCTTCTGCATGACATGGTAAGAGGCCCTGCCGAATTCCCCGCAGTCATGGATTGAAGTTATGCCGTTTTCAAGGCAGTGCTTTTGCGCCTTGAGCGCAGCTTTTCTTTGTGCGTCCTCCGGGTAGCTGACTTCAGCCCAAAGCCTGAAATGGGTATGGCCGCGCACCAGGCCGGTGAGCTTCCCGCCCTTGACCTCCACTTCGCCAGTTGGGTACTTGGCGGCATCGCCCGCCCCGAACACGCCAATGAAGGCCAGCGCTTTGCTGTTGTACACGCAAACATGCCCGCCTCCGTGCATGCACTGGACCGGGTTTGCCGGCGCTGCCGCATCTAGTTCTTCGATCGTCGGATGCCGCTGCTCAGGCAGCAGCGATGGCTCGTACCCCATCATTGAAACCCATTCTCCGTGCTTTTTTAGGTCTGCCGCTTTTTTCAAAACGCTAAGCAGTTCATTAATGGATTTGCAGTTCTCGTAAAATGTGTCAATGATAGCATCATCTGCGCCCGGCCCGACAAGGCCTGACAATATGGCATGGTAATGGGAGTCCACAATTCCGGGCATGAGCGTCCTGCCCTTAAGGTCTATTACCTTTGTCTTTTTACCTACGACGCTTTCGAGCCCTGAATCCTGCCCTACAAATAGTATCTTGTTTCCTTTTACGGCAACTGCTTGAGCTAGCGCGTCGTTTTCATCAACAGTTATGACGTTGCCGTTTGCGAATGCTGTGTCAGCGTATTCAAAATTGCAATTCATATCAGACCTCCGTTCTCAACATCAAATATACCACGATTTGATCAGCTTGTACAGTCCGGAAACTACACCCTTTACGATTGACACTAGTTTAAAAACGCGATATAATGACTGCAATTTGACAAGTTTTGCGAAGGTATAGGAGGAAAATCGCAATGTTATGGGACAATGGTTTGGAGAATGGTTCGCCTATTTACAATTTTGCCGTTGACGATTCAAGAGTAATTCGGGTAGTCGCGGGCCCCGGCGCCGGCAAGACTTTCGCGCTGCAGCGCCGCATCATGAGGCTGCTTGAAAAAGACAAAATTCCCCCTGAGAAAATACTTGTGATCACCTACTCGAAAGCAGCGGCAGAGTATTTGAAAAATGACATCCTAAATATCGGCATAGAGGGCGCAGAGGGCATAGTGGCGGCAACGCTGCATGGCTTGTGCTACAATTTGATTAGTAAAAATAGCAATATAGCCCAGGCAAGGCATTTGCGCATCCTGCACCAGTTCGAGCAAAAACCCATGCTGTATGATTTGCACATGAGATACGGGACACTGCAGCAAAAGAAAGAGCGTATTCGGGCATTTGAAGCAAAACTGGAAACGGGCGGCAGTTCTGAAGAATGGTTTGCCGAGGTCGTTTTAGAATGGTTGGAAAATCACAATGCCATGCTTTTTGGCGAGATTATCACTCAAACGATAAGGTATCTCAGAGAGAACCCTTTCTGCCCTGAAATGAGCAAATTCAGCCATGTGCTGGTAGACGAGTACCAAGATTTGAACAAAATGGAGCAGACGGTAGTCGATTTGCTTTCTGCAAACGGGAACCTGACGGTGATAGGCGACGGCGAACAATCCATATATGGCTTCAAGCACGCGCACCCCGACGGGATAAGGGATTTTGGCGAAACCCACAAAGGCTGCTCGGATCATGAATTTTGGGAGTGCCGGAGGTGCCCGAAGACAGTTGCTGAAATGGCTCAGCACTTGATGTCGCACAGCGGTAGCCGCGCCACAAAAGCAGTTATGCCTTTTGAAGGCAACCAAGCCGGCGAAGTGGAAACCGTTGTTTCCGAAACATCTCAAGATGAGGCCAAAAAAATAGCAGGAATGATAAAGGCAGAAATCGACAGCGGGCAGATCGGCATTGAGGACGTGCTGGTATTGGTGCCAATGCGCAATATTGCTGATAATTTGCGTGAAGAACTGACCGCATTGGGCATTTCGACGAAATCGTTCTTCAAAGAAAGGGTTTTGAAAACCGACCAGCAAAAAAAGGCTTTTTCGATGCTAAACCTGCTGGCAAACCCGGACGACATGGTGTCACTGCGCTTTTTGCTGGGGCAAGGCGGCGGAGAATGCAGGGCAATGAATTACGAAAAGCTGCTTGAATACGCAAATAAAAACGGATTGGCAGTCTTGGACGTGTTGGGGAAATGTGCAAGAGGCGAGCTGAAAATACCGTACACAATCAAATTGGCTAAAGTTTATGCTGACGTGAGGCGCGAGCTTGACGATCTTAAGGCTAAGGTTCCAAGCGCCCCCATGGAACTGGCAGGCATGCTTATTGAAGACGCGCCTGAAAACCGCGAGTTCAGGGAATTGCTCGGGGAAGC
>WRJV01000105.1 GCA_009778415.1 Clostridiales bacterium
GATGCCTTCATTCGCCAATGCAAGGGGAAGCCCGGCCATAAGCGTGCCGGACGGGCATATGTACTTGCAAAACCAAGGGTCACCTTGGCCGAACCCGTTCACTGCAAATTCCGGCAATATGACTACAAATACCGCCAGAACGACATATCTGAGGTTCTTCATGTACTTGTCGCCCTTCACGTCCGACACTTTCAATTTGACGGGCACCTTGAATAGCAGGTCCTGAAACAGCCCGAACGGGCACAGCCACCCGCACACCAGCCTGCCGCAGACGCCGCCGACCAACGCAAAAAAGCCGATTATGTAAAGCGACAAGCTGAAATTCTTATCGCAAGCAACGGCTTGGTAAGCGCCAATCGGGCATGACCCCAGAGCCCCGGGGCACGAATAGCATGACAAGCCGGGGACGCAGAGCGACTTGCTTTTCCCCGTGAATATCTTGCCGTCCATGAACCCCTTGAAGTAGCTGTTCGTCGTGACGGCAACCAGCGTCTGAACCAATGTCCTTTTTTTATCCAATTCCTATGCACTCCAAGCAAATTCTCACGGCCTTGGCCCAAACCAGCGCAGGTTCGCCCCGCATCAGCCCAAAAGCGATCAGCGCGGCGCCGGCAATGCATATTATGAACGGCGCCCCTCTAAAGAATTTCATCGATAGCACTGCTCCAATCCGAAAGCGACCTGCCGCCCAAGTGCATCTTTCCCACCATCTTCCCTTCGCTGTCCACAAAAAACGAAGTGGGTATTGCCGTGATGTCTTTCATTACTGAATACATGATGTTTTCTGACACCAATATGCTGTTGAAGTCCGCGCCGCAGTTGTCCATAATTTCACGCGCCAGCACAATCTTGTCCGGGTCAGGCGCACCGTCGGACTTCTGAGCGTCGATAAGGACGCCTATGACGTTGACCTCTTTGTCCCTGTACTTTTCGTACACTTGCTGGAGCGTTGGCATCGCTTGAATGCACGGGCCGCAGTACGTCCCCCACACGTCGACCACAGTTATCTTGTAGCCCTCAAAAATATCGCTGCCCACTTCGTTGCCATACACGTCGAGCGTCTTGAAATTTTCCATGAAGTCACTTTTGCCGGTTTCGGCAGGCATAGCCATGTTTGAAATTTCGCCTATCTCGGCTGGGCTGGCCGAATTGCCTTTCTCTTTTCCGGTACAGCTGAAAATAGCGGCTCCGACAGCAAGAACGACGACTATAATGACGATATTCCTAAATAAAGGTTTCATGTTCCCTCCTTTCCGCTCTGGCCTCCATGCCGTCCATGAACAGCCCGGAAAGCCGCACTTGAGCAAACTCGTTTAATGCGCTGCCCGCGCAAACCTCTGACGCATATGATGCATCGATAAAGGCTCTTATGTAGTTTTCTGTGTATCCTGCGTACATCCCTTTGCCTTCAATGTATTCCTCCACCAGGACGCGCCTCTCTTGCCCGATGTTGCGCTCAAAAAAACGCCGGGCAGACCGCTCGCCCCCGTCCAACAGCAGTGCGCGCCTCCTGTTTCTTTCGTCTCCGCTTACATGCGCGCACATCTCAGACGCCGCAGTCCCCTTCCTGTCCGAATACCTGAAAACATGCACTTTGCAGAAGTCGACCTTTTCGAGCACCTCCAGGCTTTTGTTGAAATCGTGTTCGCTTTCGCCCGGAAACCCTGCTATCATGTCTGTGCTGATGCCGTAATCAGGGTCAAAACCACGAAGGGCACTGACAATCTCCATGTACTCGCCCATGCTGTACCGCCTGTTCATCCTTTTCAGCGTTTCGTCGCTCCCGCTCTGCAGCGAGAGGTGGATGTGCCGGCACAGTTTTTCGTATTTGAACAGCTTTTTGACATAATCGGCATCTATCACTGTCGGTTCAAGGGAGCTCAGCCTAATTCTGAAATCTCCGTCCAGCCTGTCCAGCTCGCCGATGATGCTTTCGAGGCTGCCATCAGGAAAGCCCCCCTCTGCCCCGTAAAGGGCGGTGTTGATGCCGGCAAGGACGATTTCCTTGTACCCGCCTTCTATTAGCCGCCTGGCTTCCGATATCACGCTTTCGGCAGGCCTGCTGCGGATACCGCCCCGCACGTATGGTACTATGCAGTAAGAGCAGAACCTGTTGCAACCGTCTTGGATTTTGATGTATGCGCGAGTCCTTCCCTCCATCGCTGAAATGTCCCCTGCTTCCCCATGCCCCCATGCCGCGTCCAGCGGCTCGCTGTCGCAAACAGGTGCGCCGGCCGCCAAGAACCGCTCTACAGATTCCGGCAGGCCCATCTTGTTTTTATTTCCAACGACTATGTCGACTCCGTCGATTTCACCGACTTCCCCGGGGCTCGCCTGCGCATAGCACCCCGTCACCGCGACAATGCTGCGCGGGTCTGCCCTCTTGATGCGCCTTATGCACTGCCTTGACTTGCGGTCCGCCTCGCCGGTTACCGTGCAGGTGTTTATCACGTGGACGTCGGCATGTTCGCCTTCTGCGGCGATTTCATAGCCCTTTTTCTTAAAACTCTCTGCAAGGGCTTCAGTTTCGTATTGGTTGACTTTGCAACCCAGCGTATGAAACGCGACTTTCATTCAAATCTCTCAATCTTTCAGTTCCCTATAGTTCCAATTCGTACATCACCATTGCGATTGCCGCCGGCCCCGCTGTCTCAGTCCTTAAAATCGTTTTCCCCAGCGATACGGGCAGCGCCCCCGCTTCCTTGAGCAAAGCTGCCTCCTCGTCCGAAAATCCGCCTTCCGGGCCGATGGCTAAAGCCAGAGACCCCGGCTTTCCCTCAAGCCCCCGCAGAGCGTCCTTTATCGTACATTCTTCTTCGTTCTCATAAGGGAATACCGCTGCGTCGAACTTCCCTGTGCCGATCACCTCTGCCATCTCGGAGAACGCAGCCGCAGGAGCCACTTTTGGGACTACTCCGCGCCTGCACTGCTTGACCGCTTCGCTTGAAACCTTCTGCCACCGCTCCGTTTTCTTCAGGAAGCCGTCTTTGCCGGCCGGCACCGTCCTCGCCATGATTACAGGGACTATGCTGCTTGCCCCGAGCTCGACTGATTTCTGTATGATGCTTTCCATTTTGCCGTGTTTTGGAATGCCCTGAAACAATGTGACCTTGAGCGCCGGCTCGCGGGAAAACCTCTGCTTGTCGAGGATCTTCGCCCTGACTTCGCTTTTTGAGGAATGCGACAGCTCCACTTCGTATTCCCATTGTTCCGAATCGGAGACTTCAAACCTGTCGCCTTCCTTAAGGCGCAATGCCTGCGTTATGTGCCTGATGTCGCTTTGGGCGCTGATTATTACTTCGCCGGCGGCAATCTGCCCCTTGTCCACGAAAAACCTGCTCATGGAGCGGAATTCTTCGACCGGGCCAAAATCGCGCACCATTCGCCCTCTTCCTGGATGTCCAGTATTTCAAAACCTGCCGCCCTTACGCCCGCTTTCGCTTCCGGCAGCTGTTCAACCAGTATGCCGGATGAAATGAACAGCCCCCCCGGCGAAAGGTTTTTTTGGATGTCTTCAGCTAGGAGCAGGACAAGGCCTGCTATCAAATTCGCGGCAGCCATGTCTGCGACAAAATCTACTCCCTTGACCAAATCTGCCTCGGCTATCCGCACACGCCCGCTCAAGCGGTTCAATTTCACGTTTTCCCTTGCGATGGCCACTGCAGCAGGATCCAGGTCGATGCCCAGCACGCCTTCCGCGCCGAGCAGCGCCGCCGCAATGGACAGAATCCCCGAACCGCAGCCCACGTCCAAAAACGACTTGAACTCCCCTGCATAGCGCTCCATGAACTTCATGCACATCGAAGTCGTCGGGTGCGTGCCGGTTCCAAAAGCCATGCCGGGGTCCATTTCGATGACAAGCTCGTTTGCTTTTCTGGCGTAGTCTTCCCAAGTGGGTTTGACGACGATGCGGCTGGCCGCCCTGAACGGCTTGAAATACTCCTTCCAGCTGTCTTGCCACTCGGCGTCGTCCACTATCTTGTCATATGCCGCAAGCTCGCCAAACGAAGCCCCC
>WRJV01000106.1 GCA_009778415.1 Clostridiales bacterium
GGGGGTCATCAGGACAACTCTTGAAAATCTTGACAGTTTTTCGTGAAAAAAATGCATAATGAAACGGTGCGTTTTGCACCGCAGAATTGGAATTTGGATTAAAAATGTAGATGATTCATCGGATGATGCGATGTTGCGTAATAACTGGGTAACAAGCCCGCGTTAGTTGAATGTGACGCGTTAGTTGACTGTGACGCGGCAGTTTGCCTTTTTCCCTCCGCATGTAACTGTTATCGTCGCAGTGCCTAGGCTGATGGCTGTCACGTTCCCGTTTGAGTCAACTGATGCAATAGAAGAATTCGAGCTCGACCACACCAATGCCTGACCTTCCACGTCAGCGGGAAGCTTCGTAACAACCAGCTTGACCCTTCCGCCAACGTCCAACAAAGCACTGGATAGGTTCAGTGTAATTTGTGGTTCTGTAATGGCTGGCGGAGGAGGTGACGACGGTTCTGGCGCAGGCGGTTCTGCTGCCGATTTCTGCGGTGGCGGCTCGTATACCGGTGGATCGTACGCCGGTGGCGGCGTAGGTTCTTCTGTCTTCGGCTTCCCTTTGACAATTGGAACGTCCTCAACAAACGACCAATCCTGCACATCGTTGCCGCCCGCGTCAAGCCTTTGTAGCCCAGTCAGGCCGGCTAAAGGCGACAGGTCGGAAATGTCGTTGTTGCTGATGTTCAGGTATTCTAGATGGGTAAGATTTCTTACAAAATCAATTTCAGTCAAATGATTACTGCTGACGTCAAGGCGCTTGAGCTTGGTCAAATCTCCAAGGAACGACGCATCAAAAAATGGACAGCCTGATACGTTGAGCACTTCCAAATCTACCAATTTGCCCAGCAACAGATAATTAATTGGCTGCTGATCCTTGAGGCTAAGGACTTTTAGCTCGTGCAGCTCGCTTAGGTCATCGATCATTTTCACTGACCCTTCCTCAATTCGCAGCTCAGTGATACTTGTCAGATCGTCTGGGTAAATGTCAACCGTTGGTTTCCCAAGCTGTTGCCGGATGGCTGCTTCAATTGCTTCATCGCTGAATTTGACAGGTTCAGGTGTGCTAGGAATATCTTTCGGCACCTCTCCGTCTTTCGTCCCTTCATTCGGAAGGAGGGTGGTACCGTGCTCATGCGAGCTAAATTGAAAACCGGGTATCAACATGATAATCAAAATTATCGCAACACCGCTTATCACTGCAGTCGGCAATGCCTTCCGCACATACGTTCGGATGTTTTGCTTTGTTGGCAATGGCATCTGGAACCTTAACGTGCTCCTGTTATCGCCGTAGGATGATTCGTCAAGAGCTGCTTGCTTGGCAAAGGCTTTAGGTCTGTCTATAACCGCTGGCTTGGCCGGGGCAGCAGGCCTGTCGAAAATCGCCGGCTTGGCCGGGGCAGCAGGCCTTTCTAGAACCGCTGGCCTGTCTAGAACCACAGGTCTGTCAGGGGCCACAGGCCTTTCAGGGACAGTCGGCCTTGCAGGGACAGTCGGCCTTGCAGGGGCTGCCGGTACGTCAGGAACCGCTGGCCTTTCCGGGACTGTCGGATTAGCAGGAGCTGCTGGCATGGCAGATGCTGTCGGCCTTTCAGGGACTGTCGGCCTTTCAGGGGCCGCTGGCATGGCAGGGGCTGTCGGCCTCGCAGGGGCTGCGGCGGTTTCCGGTATGGCGGCGGCAGCGGCTGGTTCATTGGCTTTTCCGGTAATGTCCAAAATTGTGGCTCGCATTTCGTCTTCGCTCAATGACCGCTTATATTCGATGAGTTTCTCCTTCATCTGCCCTGCGTCTGCCCATCGCTTGCCCGCTTCAAATGTGCATGCTTTCAAAATGATGGCAGAAAGCTTTTTGTCGGCATACACAGGTGCGGGCAATTTCTCGCCGCTCATCCTCATTTCCTGCGCAGTGTTGCTCCCGGCAAGCGTCACTGGTATTGGAAGCGGTGGCAGGAACGGGGCTCGGTACCCGTTTAGCAGCCTGTACATGACCAAGCCCAAAGAATACATGTCGGCGTGGCTCCCACCCTCTTCGCTGCCGGTCAATTCGGGCGCCAAAAAAGCCAGGGTGCTCTGCGCCGAGGGCTTTTCAACGGATTCGTCAGTGGGTTTGACAATTTCAAAATCGCCAAGCTTGAAGTCGCCGGCTTTGTTGATAAATATGTTTTCCGGTTTGATGTGCCTGTAGACCAGCCCTTTTTTCTCTAATACGGATATGGCTGTGCAAACGTCCTCGCCAAGCCGCAGAACATCAGCCAAAGAAAGTTTTTGCTGCTTCAAATGCTCGCTTAGATTCGTCAGGTGCTCCATTTTTATGTAAATGTCATACCCTGGCCCGTCTGAGCACGGAAAAATCTGGTGGTCGTCATAGGAAACAAAATTCGTATGCCCCTTTAGCGCCACGTTGATGTTGATTTCATCGACGAAAGACTCCAGCTGCTGCTTGCAGTAAGCCTCCTTTGCGGCGCTGTCTGCCGCCGTGCCGTCTGCAAAAAAGCTGTCTATCTGATCCTGGTATGTCGGGATTGAGATGTGCTTGATTGCACAGTAATACGTACTGCCGTATTCCTCCCGCCTAAACAGGTAAACTTCCCCATAAGTTCCCAACCCCAAAAGTTTAACCGGGCTCCAACCATTCCATGGACACATGATATTGTGCCGTTCAGACATTGTCATCCCCCCTTTGGCAGGGTTGTACTGTGTTTACACCCAATCGTATTTTATTATCGTCCTATAAATAATCGCAAGGGTCTGCTCGCGCGTCAAGTTGTCAAGGGGCAGGAAGTTCCCACCGGAGCCCTGCATGATGTCGTTCTCATGGGCAAACGCCACGAATGGGATGGCCCAGCCGGCAATCTTGGAAGCATCCTTATAATATGTAAGGCTTTGCAGGTCGTTCGGCATCGGAAGCTTTTCCATCACGGCGATGAACGCGCATATCATTTTTGTCACTTCTTGGCGTGTAATTTCACCTTCCGGATTGAAGCGTGTCGACGAAACCCCGTTTACGATCTCAAGGTCAAACGCTTTCTTTATTTCGCTTTCAAACATATGGCCTTCAATATCCGTAAAGTCGGTTGTTCTTGGGTTTGTGAGCTTCTTTGTGTTGATTGACTCGTATATGTTGATAAGCAGCCCTGCAAATTCTGCCCTTGTGACATTTTCCCTGTACTTGTCCCACAGCATTGGGGGCAATACGTCCATTTTGTACAGTTGCGTCAGCTCAGGCACCGCCCATTTGCTGGCGCCTGCAACAATGTTCGTGCTGTATGAAACGTCGACAGTCAATGAAGAAAGCACTTTGTGCGCCTTAGTCTCGTTTAAGCTCTTTCCCGTGCCCAGCTGGTTGTTCCTGTTTCTGCCCCAAATGTACAGGTTCCCTTCTTTGGTGACATAAAAGCTGTGGTATGCGCCGGAAGCAATGAACACAGGAGTGCCTTCGATTGCGATTTTTTTGGGCGTTTTTTCGGTAATCGTTACGGTGTCGTCGCCTCGTTGGCCATACTCCCCGTACCCCCACGTGTAAATTTCATTTCCTGCCGTAAGTACCATCGACAGCTCATTTCCTGCTACGACTTGCACGACGTTTGCTACGCCTTCAACCTTGATTGGCAGGAGGCTCGCATCTGTGGTGCCGTCGCCGAGCTCGCCATATGAGTTTGCGCCCCACGCGTACACAGAGCCGTTGCTGACAACAGCCAGCGAATGCGAAAACCCGGCGCTGATGCCTACGACGTTTGCTAGGTTTGCCACTTTGACAGGCTTGGTTGCTTCGTCCATAGTGCCGTCGCCCAATTGTCCGCTCCAATTTGACCCCCACGCCCATACTTCCCCAGAAGAAGTCAACGCAAGGGAGTGCAGCCCGCCGGCCGCGATCGCCGCGACGTTGGTGAGCCCTGAGACTTTTTCGGGCCAATACCCAAGATTCCATTGCCACACCACACCGTCTTGATCCAGCGCCAGCCCGCCGGCTTGCCCCGCCGCAATGGCAACTATGCCTTCAAGGCCCGGTTCCTTGTATATGGGCGAATCCTCTCCTG
>WRJV01000107.1 GCA_009778415.1 Clostridiales bacterium
GCGCCAGCATCTCCTGCCTGAGATCAGCCTCGTATTTGCGCATGGATATTTCCCTGATTGCCGGCGACTCTGCCGAGTTTAGTTCATCATTATCCTCGAAAAGTGGAATTGTATTTCCTTCTTTCCTGTTCATTTCACGAATATTGTCAATAATACGCGAACGTATTACGCGTTCAGCGTATGGTAAAAATCTCCCCATTTCAATATTAAAGTTTAATATGGCTTCATGAAAAGCCAACATCGCCGTACTAAACAGCGTATCCCGCTGGTATTCGTCATATCGTGCGGAATACCTGGCGACGCGGCTGCGTAAGAACGGCGTAAATTCAATTATTAATTTTTCTGTTTCAGTTTCGGAGTCTTTTGCCTTAACCACGCGTACGTCCAAGTCAATCGCTTTTACTACTATTTCTTCTTCCAACATTCTTTCCTCATATTCTCAGAATTATCATTTAAGGTTTTCTTTTTTGCATATATGTCCACCCTTTAATTATACACTATTTCTGCAACTAAACATATTATAAATCTGTTACAATTCAATCACATATGTATATACATTCGTCAAACGCTGGCTTTATCCTGCGCCTATTTTTGGTAATCTTTGCGTTGATTGTATGGATTTCAGAGGGTCACTTTACTCGGATGTAAGCGGTGAATAGGGAGGTACATAGCATAAACCCGGCAAATTTGGGATAATACACGCATAACAAGGCATATGGGGGATGACAATTGCGCGGGGTGCAAAAATTCTTGGGAAAAGTGGCACACTGAGGCAGGAAGTCCGGCAACATGCCAAGAAGGAGCGTGTAGACAATGAAAGTACAGGAAGCAAAACGGCAGATACGGCTACGTGAATGGGCAACGCAAATCAATATGTGCAGGCAGAGCGGACTAACAGTAAAGGAGTGGTGCAGGGAAAACGGGATACACCTTAAGACGTATTACAACCGGATGAAGCGTGTGCGGGAAGAGATGCTCGAAGCCATAGAAGCGGGCAGCATCGCCCAAGTGCCTGGATTGGCGGGAATAGGAGGTGGCAGTATGCAGCTTTCAAAACCCGACCTGAATGACCGTTCCGGGAGCGTAGTGCTAATGCAACAAGCGGATCCTGTATTTGCCGCACTGCCGATGCCGAAAAACAAAGGCGCATCGGTGACCGTATGGATAGGCAAGTGCGCCGTAGATATACAAAACGGTTCGGACGGTGCGGTTGTGGAGCAGGTACTGAAGGTGGTGTCACGGTTATGACACGCCCTGAAATAGGCATCGCGGCGCGAAATAGCGTAATGAACGAAATAGCCGCTGACAATGTTTACATAGCCTGCGGATATACAGATCTCAGGCGGTCAATCGACGGCCTTACAGCTATGGTAAAGCAGATGTTTAAGTTGGACCCGTGTTCGCAAAGCCTGTTTCTTTTCTGCGGCAGGCGGAGTGACAGACTCAAGGGCCTGTTTTGGGAAGGCGATGGGTTTCTTCTCCTGTACAAGCGTCTGGAATGCGGTCGGTTCCAATGGCCAAGGAAAGAATCTGATGCCCGGCGGATGACGACTCAGCAACTGCGGTGGCTGCTTGAAGGTCTCAGCATAGAACAGCCCAGGGCATTGCGGAAAATCGAATCCGTGCTGGTTGTTTGATGGGCGGTGGATAAGATGGGGAATGCGGCAAACATGGCCAAAACCAAATGGAACTCAGCGCACTATACGCAGGTTAAAATCGCGGTTGACCCGAAAATAGCGACTGCGTTCAAGTCCGCTTGTGCGGCATCGGGCGTATCCATGGCGGGGGAGCTTTCCAGATATATGTCTCAGTACGGTTCCATTGTGAAAAAAACCAAGTCGAAGCCCGCATACGACGCGTCAACCAGGCGGCAGCGCCGTAAAATTGTCGCTACAGCCACTCAATTAATGGAGCAGGTTCTCGACGGGGAAATATGCAGCCATGAAAATGTCCCCGAGAATCTGCAAGGGGCAAGCGCGTACGAGTCGGCAGAAGAAAGCATTTCAGTGATTGAAAACGTGATTGAGCTTCTTTATGAGATATACTAGTACCATACAAGGCTCACCGAATTTTGAATTGTTGGGAATTGTCCACAATTATTGCTGGAACAAGTCAGAATCCAGCTCTGTACATGGTTAAATGTGGATAAAGCCCAACACGTGAAATGGCGGATAAAAGCATTGAAAATACTGGATTTTTCTGCAAATTATGCTTGCAATTTTTGGAAAAATGTGGTATGATTCCTGTATGGAAAATGTTGTTTCGTATACCGATTTATTTAACGAAAATGCCGCGCTGAAAGCCGAGGTTTCTGTATTGAAGGCCGAAAATGCGGAGATCAGCAGCAAGCTTTCGTGGCTTCTTGAACAGCTTTCATCCAACCAACGGAAGCTGTACGGGTCGTCGTCAGAAAAGAGCGTTTACGACCAGATAGGCATTTTTGGCGACAAGCTGGCGGACCCGTTCGCGGACAGCCCGGCGTCGCCGGAACCCGGCCCGTCCGGGGCTACGCCCCCGGGGCGGCCGAAAAAGCACGGCGAGATTGGGAGCCGCTTGCCAGAGGGTCTGCCTGTGGAGACGATTGAGGTCGAGTTGCCTGAAGGCGAGCTTGGATGCCCAAAGTGCGGCGACCCGATGCGCGTTATCGGGAAGGAGGTGGTTCGCCGCGAGGTGAAGATCACCCCCGCTTCAGTTACCATTATCGAGTATGTGCGGTATTCATATTCCTGCCCGCCGTGTGAGGGGGCATCTGGAGAGCCTGCAAACATAGTAAAGCCTGAATTGCCGCCGCAGCTTATCAAAGGATCGATGTGTACCCCGGAGACGGCAGCCCATATTGCGGTCGAGAAATGCGTGATGGGCACCCCAATATACCGGCAGGAGGCGCAATGGAAGCGCGACGGGATCCCGTTCACCCGGCAAACAATGGGGAACTGGATTGTCAAGTGCAGCGAGGACTATCTTGCGCCGATATACGACAAGCTTCACAAGCAATTATGCCAGCACAAATTCCTGCACAGCGACAGCACCACGCTGCAGGTGTTGCGGGAACCCGGGAAACCGCCGCAAAGCGAGAGCCAGATGTGGGTCTACAGGACCAGCGGCGATGCTGAGCATCCAATTATCCTGTATGAATACCAGCCTGACAAAAAGCAGGAGCGGCCAAGAGATTTTTTATCAGGGTTCAAGGGGTATCTACACACGGACGGGTCTTCATCCTACAATGGTTTGCCTGACGACATAATCTTGGTCGGGTGCATGAGTCATGCCCGCCGTGATTTCTCGGACGCACTCAGGGCCATAAAGAACGAGGATGACCGGGCTGGTTCCCTGGCCCTCATCGGCAGGCAGTATTGCGACGACATTTTCAAGGTCGAGCGCGAGGCAAAAGACAAATCGTTTGATGAGCGTTATGAAATCCGAAACAAGAAGGCGGCGCCTATACTCGGCAAGTTCCGCGCTTGGCTTGATTCCGTGCAGCCTTACGTGGCGCCCAAAAGCAAAATCGGAGGCGCGGTCAACTACACCCTGAACCAATGGGAACGCCTAATTCGCTACCTTCTTGACGGACGTATCGAGTGTTCCAACAATAGGTGCGAAAGGTCTGTGAAGCCGTTCGTGATCAACAGGAAGAACTTTCTCTTCTCGACGTCCGTCTCCGGTGCGCGCGCAACAGCAATTCTTCATAGTTTCACGGAGACGGCGAAGGAAAATAACCTCGACCCATTCCGCTACCTCACATATGTTTTTAAAACCGCCGCTGGAATCAACTTGCGCGAGAACGAGGATATGCTTGTCTCGCTCCTTCCGGAAAACGCGCCAGAGAGTTGCAAGGTTATGAAATAGCACGCATACCCTGAATACGCGTCATAATATCCGAAGTCGTCAGTAGCATCCTGTTACTGGCGACTTCCTTGTTGCTCCGATGCAGCATGAACCGCTGATTGTTATTGTGTTTGTACTGTGACATGGGGGCATCGAATCTCCGTAATGGTGAAAACCCGGAAATACCGTCCTATTCACCGCTTACGATAGACAGAGCC
>WRJV01000108.1 GCA_009778415.1 Clostridiales bacterium
GGGACAGCTTGCTCGTTACCCCCCTCCTTAAAGTTGAGTTCGATATACAGCGGTGTGACAGCAAAGCTTTTCAGCGTCAAATTCCCGACTTGCATGCTTGTTGGATTCTTTACAATATTTTTAGTAATGATCTTCGGGTCAAATGAAACAGTCCACAGCCCGCTTAGATAGCTGCTTGGAACAGATGAAAAGCTTAATTCCAAATCAGCGAGTTTGTTTGGCCCCAAATCGTATACGTATTCTGACAGGTGGTATTTGGGCGGATAATCCGTGGAGTTTGAAGCTTCGCTGAAAAAGCTGATTTTGCCATCCAAACCCATATAAAACTCTTCATTTTGCTCACAATACAAAGCATCTCCATTTTTGTTCGCGAGCCCGGGCTGTACATCGGCGGCTATTACGCCCTCATGTACGCTTGGGCTGAGTGTTTTTATTTGTACATGCAGTTTGCCTTTTACCACACCGATGTTGGATAGCCATGCCTCACCTTCACCTTCATTTATCGGGAGTTTGTAATTATATCCATCCGGCTTTAAATATGCTTGATTCTCTATGTTCTGTACACGGGGAGCCTTCAACCCGGAAAGATCAATGTTAAGTTTAGTAGTTTGCCCGACCAATTGATTGTACCTTAGCTGGCTGATTAACAATTCAATTTTGCTGTTTATAAAGCCATTTTGGGAAAACGCGATTAATTTGCCATGCAGTTTGCCGTCTTCCTGCCTAACGGCCCTGTCAGCTATAGGATTATCCTCCCCTCTTATCCAAAATTTGCTTACGATGTCTTCGCCCAGCCTGTTTTGCTCATCTTGAATGGAATAATCGATCCATGCCACTTTGTCATTTTTCATGACACTTTCAATTTTTAATGTTACGCCTTTAACAGTACTCTCAGTGCTGAGTTTGCCGCTCATGTTTTCAAAGTGAGCGTTGATCTGCGGCATGGCAGCTTCAATTGGCGCCGTAAGGGTTACTTTAGCTGCAGCAGACGCACAACCTGCCGTTGTTGCGATGAGCAGGGCGGCTATTACTATGGTGATAACTGATTTTTTATTTTTCATGTTTTTTTCTCCTCTCCCAAAATAGTGTGGGGACGAAGCGGATACCTCGTGCGAAATATCCGCTTCTATTCCGATCAGTTTGCCGCAACTGTGTCCGCATCGGCGGTGATTTTCTCTATCACAGCACTGCGATCAGAGTCGGTCATTTGAGCCAATTTTACAATTTCGCCGTCCGCATTCCTTATGACTTTAACCCCTATCGTGTCTTGCGGACTGCTCCCGCCTTTCGTTACGCAAGCGATGGGCAGCGAATCGCCGTCGGCAAACAGGTCAACCCTTTTGCCGTTAAACCACCAATTGGAATGCTCCCTGCCGTGTACTGCGCACCATACAGTGTTGCTGTCCCATGTCAGGCCGTACTGCATGTAGAGCATCATGAGGTCTGCCGTTACCTTTTCAGTGTCATTCCTATACTCAAGCTTTTCGTAATACTCCTGGTTCGCTGGCGTTAAGTATTGCAGTGTGCGCGAACCTCCGTATCTGGCGCCGTTGTCGGAAAAAACGAACTGCTGCGCCGGCGTTTCATAGCGTTTGCCTTCGCACACCACGTAAGCCTTGTAATAATAGGTTTTGCCCAAGACCAGGCTGCCAAGATGCGCGCCGTCGTTGTCAATCGCGTAGATGCAGGAATACACTTTGTCCGATAGATCTGGGAAGTCGTACCCGTTTTTCTCGTATTCCTCGCGGGAATGAGAAGAACCGTCAAGATATTTGATTTCGTCACCGTCCTCATCCCAAGCCCTGATTCCAAATTCCGATACGGGCTTTGTGCTCTCGAATTTGTATTGAATGATGAACTCGTCGTCGCCCCACCCTGTATCCCAAAAAGTGACGAGGTCTGATATTGTCACGACATCGGTCGTTAACACCGGGTTGCTTAGCGCTTTAGGCGCACTGTCCACCGGTTTGCCGTTTACCGCGAACGCAAAACCTGTCGTTGTTGTTACAAGCAGTGCGGCTATGACTATAGCGACGCCCGCTTTTTTATTGCTCATGTCCATAATGGACGATATTCTATTTTTCATGCCTTTCTTTCCTCCGAAAAAATTAGTAGACAACACTGTCTTTAGTTTCGACTGATACTTGGCCACGCCAATGATTGTCTCGCTGTAAAACATGCGCGTATCGATGTCCGTGCTCCGCACCACCTCGGTGTCGCAGGACACTTCGCACAATGTATCAATCGCTTTTGCCATTTGGTAGACGGCAGGGTTGAACCAATGAATCGCTGTCGCTGTCAGTACCAAGTACTTGTACAACAGGTCTTTCCGCTTGTAATGGACCAGCTCGTGCTTGAGGATGAAGCGGAGTTCATCTTTGTCCGGTACTGCAGTCGTTAATAATATACGGGGTTTGGCCAGGCCAACCATCATCGGGCTGTCGACGCACGGGCACGAATACAGCCCGATGCGTTTGGTTATCCCCATTTCTTCTTTAAGGTTTTGGAACAGGGCCATAGCCTGCTTGTCCTTCACGCTCTCGCTCCAGCGGTTTGCCGTTTTTACAAAACGATAGTGCTTAACCGCGTGATAAGCAAGAAAAACAACCGCTCCGGCCAGCCATACCGCCGCCGCAACCTGCCACCATGGCCACCATGAAAAGCTTGACGCTTCAGGGGAAGGCGCGGCGCCGATGGCGGGCATGAATATGGGTATTTCCACAGGCGTCCCGTTTCCAATTTGTACAACAGGCGCCGCCGCAACTTCCGGTACGCCCATCTTAACGATTGCGCCCCCCCATTGCGGCCGGAAAGGAACAATCAGCCCGGCTACAATAATCAGCCATGCGTAATAGCGCCCTTTTTCAGAATAGCGCCTTGCCAGTATCGGCGTTCCTGCCATGTACAGAAGGGCAAGCACCGACATGGTGACTGAACAAGTAAGCAATGTAATGATAAAAGTTTGCATACTAACCTCGCCGCTCCTTCACCCACTTAAGCAATTCGTCAATATCCTCGTCGGTCAGCGCTTCGTCGTCATACATGGTGCTGACGAGGCTTAGAAATGAATTTTCGTGGAACTGCTTGACAAAATTGCCCGTTTCAAATTTGAGATAATTTTCTTTGTTTACCAATGGGAAGTAGGTGCGCTCCTTGCCATGTTTTTCGGAACGCAGGAAACCTCTTTCAACTAGCCTGATCATGAGCGATACGATGGTCTGAATTTTCCATTCCTTTTCATCCCCCAGCTGCTTCATTATTTCTGATGTGGTTATTGGCGGCTCATTCGCCCAAACCACTTTCATGATGTCAAACTCCGCGTCCGGCAGCTTTCTCATCTTGTCCATAACGAACCTCCTTTCATTTATTACACGTGTCTTAAATATATACTACACTTGTCTTAAATGAATGTCAAGTAGTTTTTAATTTTTTTATTGGGGCAAATCCACTATTGGCTTAATTCACGTTTGAAAATTAGAATGATATAGCCATAATAATAAGAACTCTATCAGACCCGGTGCGACAAAAGCGCGACAAGGTTAAAGTCCGCTCATAATCAACGGCCTGCTTAACACTTTCAACGGTATCAGCTATGCCGCCTATCGTAAGGCTGGCTACTCGAAAAAATACCTCGCTGAACATGAGGACAACATCAACGCTCATAAGGCGGCTAAAAAGTATTTTGACGGCTTGGGACTTGAAAAGCTCCAAATTTCCTATTGACCTATTAGGTAAGCAATGATATAATAATATTAACCTGTAAGGACAATACACCATACGATCACAGTTAACAGGAATATAAAATTAGATGAGGATAGTTATAATGTTAACGAAAATTGAACTGTTAGAACCACAAAGGCGTGACGTTCTTTTGAACGCTGCGCTAAAAGAATTTGTCACTAAAGGCTATGACGAGGCTTCTACAAATATTATTGCGAAAGAAGCCGGCATTTCAAAAGGCCTGATGTTTCACTATGTAAACAGTAAGAAAGACCTATTTTTCTTTGTATACGATTACTTTACAGATATGATGGACAGAGAATATTTTGGG
>WRJV01000109.1 GCA_009778415.1 Clostridiales bacterium
TTTTGGGGGTTTCAAAAAATGCAACACCAGATGTAGTAGCAGACAAAATAAACAATGTATGATATAATTAAACCCTAATAAATGCAGGTAACAATGCCGAAGCAATCGCCAGAAACCAGAGGGGAGATAACGGATGTCCATTAGAGTTAAAGCCACCTTGGTGATCATTTTGATTGTTTTTTGCGTAACTGCAGTTAATTTGTTCTCGAACTTGCACTTTTCAAAGCAAAACATCACGGAAGTCATGAAGCAGGAGCTGTTCCTGGCGCGAGACATCGCGGACGGGCTGGTTTCTGCAAAACTCAGCAGCTTGAGGGAAGACTCCATAAAAGTGGCAGGGCACCTGTTCTTGGCAGGCGCACGCGATGGAATGGCAGAGGCGATGGAGAGCACGCTCGCGGATTACAGCGATTTCTTGGCGTTTAGCGTCTTCGACAAAAACGGCATAATCGCCAGCTGCGGAGAAGAACCCATCACTATGGCAGAAATAGCGGATGAGGCCAAATTCGTTGACATGGCCTTTAGCGGCAAAACCGTCACAACCACTAGGAACGGCAACATTGAAACAGACGATCAGGTGATCATGCACATACTGACGCCAGTTGGTTCTAGCAGAGTTCTGGCAGTAAGCATTCCGGGGATGCTCTTTTCGGACATGCTTACGGAATTCAGGATATGGGATACCGGCGGCATGTACATATTCGATGCAGAGGGCACGATCATAGCTGGGTACCGCGAGGATTTTGTGCGCGAGCGCCGCAATTTCATCATTGAAGGCGAAACTGACACACAGCTCCACGGAATATCGGCTTTTTACAAGGACATGATTTCGAGCGAAGCCGGTTCCGGCCAGTACTACTTTGGCGGCGAGGAGCGCCTGTGCGCCTACAAGCGCATCTCTGAATCAGTTGCGGGCTGGTACATTGCCGTGGTGCTGCCTTTGAGCGGAAGCCCCGGCGCCGGTGTGCAGACGAACTTGATGTTCATCACTGCAGTTTTCCTGTTTGCCGGAGTTATTATCGCCATACTGATGTCAGACCGCATTGCAAGGCCGTTCGTAAAGATAAACGAGCAAAACCGGGCTCTTGAGGAACTCAACAAGACTATCGTTGCGCAGTCGGAAAAACTCAGTGCAGCCCATGAGCGGGCGATGATCATGCTTGACGCGACTCCGCTTTGCTGCAACCTTTGGAACCGCGACCTTGTTACTTTTGACTGCAACGCGGAAGCCGTCAAATTGTTTGGATTAAGGGACAAACAGGATTACCTGGACAATTTTATCAGGCTTTCGCCCGAGTACCAGTATGACGGGAAGCGCTCTGGCGACTTGGTGCCCGGCTTGGTGCAGAAGGCCTTTGAGGAAGGCATCATCAGGTTTGAGTGGATGCACCAGAAGCTGGACGGTACGCCTGTCCCGGTGGAGATGACCCTGGTCCGCGTGGCTTACGGCGACGACTACGCAATTGCGGCGTACGCGCGGGACCTTCGCGAATACAAAAAAATGATGGGCGAGATTGAAAAGCAGGACAACCTCCTGAGCACCATCAACCTTGCCGCCACGCTCCTGCTCAAATCAGATGTAAAGGAATTTGAAAACGAGCTGCAGCGCAGCATGGGAATGATGGCAAAAGCCGTTGACGCGGACCGCATGTACATCTGCAGGAACTCTGTCATCGGCGGCAAGCTCTACAGGAAGAGGCTCTACGAATGGCAGAGCGCTGACGGGCCGAGGGAGAACACATACTCTGGGAAATACATTCCGTACAGCGAGACGCCGTGGATTGCAGAGAAACTGTCGGGCGAGGAGTGCATAAACACAATAGTGCGGGATGTGCCCTCCATTGAACGGGAAAGGTTCTGTTCGGAGGGGATCAAGTCCCTTTTGGTGGCGCCAGTGTTCATGAGGGGCGAATTTTGGGGCTTCGTAGGTTTCGACAACTGCCACAGCGAGGAGGTTTTTTCAGAAGACGAAGTTTCGATATTGCGTTCCGGCAGCCTGATGATAGCCCATGCATTCCTCCGCAACGAGATGACGCAAAGCATTGTCACCACCGCAGCCAAACTGGAGGCAGTAGTCACAAACTACCCGGGCATCATATGGACTGTGGACAACAACGAAGAGATTACCTTGTTCAACGGGCGCTACCTCAAGCAGATCGGGATCAAACCGGGCTTTGTGGAGGGGAGCACAGTCGAAGAAGCCAAGAAAAAAAATCCGCACATAGGGGTAATTGCAAACGTAGACAAAACCCTTAGCGAAGGGCCACAGGACTGGATGTCCGAGATCGGCCAAAAGCACTTCCATGCGCGGACCATGCCGGTCTATAGCAGCAGCGGGCAGGCAGCCAGCGTAGTCGGGTGCGTAGACGACCTTACGGAGATAGTGGACCTTCAGAAAGACCTTGAAGCTGCGCTGAAGGAAGCGCAAAACGCCAACGAAGCGAAGAGCGATTTTTTAGCCAGAATGAGCCACGAAATGCGCACACCGCTAAATGCGGTGATAGGGCTGTCCGAGCTGTTGCTTGACACAAGGGACTTCGACGGGGAAGACTTCATCAAGCTTGACAAAATATCCAATGCGGGGAGGACTCTGCTGAACACCGTCAACGACATCCTGGACATCTCGAAAATTGAAGCGGGCAGGATGGAGCTTGTCCCGATCGAATACGACACCCCAAGCCTGATAAACGACGCCGTGGCACAGAGCGTGCTGCACAAAGGGGAGAAAGAAATACAGTTCCTGCTGAACATTTCGGAAAAACTCCCGGCACGGCTTTACGGCGACGAACTGAGGGTCAAGCAGATGTTCAACAACCTGCTGTCAAACGCTTTCAAATACACGAAAGAAGGGATAGTCGGGCTGGACATCGACGGCGTCAGGAAAGGCGACGAGTTTTGGGTAGCCGCCCGCATCAGAGACACGGGCATAGGCATAACGCAGAAAAACATCGACAGCCTGTTTGACGACTATGTCCAAGTGGACACAAAAGCCAACCGCCACATCATGGGGACAGGCCTCGGGCTTTCCATCACCAGGAGGATGGTCGAGCTGATGGGGGGCACCATCAAGGTGGAGAGCGAATACGGGAAAGGCAGCGTTTTCACCCTGAACTTCCCGCAAGGGTTCGTTACGGACGCTGTAATCGGCCCTGAAGTCGCGAAGAACCTGCAAAACTTCAACTATACCGTAGGTAAGCGCAGGAACCCGCACAAAACGCACCTCAGACTGCCGTATGCGAAAGTCCTGGTTGTAGACGACATAATCAACAACCTGGACGTGGCCAAAGGGATGATGAGCCCTTACGGCATGCAGATAGACTGCGTGACAAGCGGACAGCAGGCGATTGACGCCATCCGGAATGAAAACGTCAAGTACAGCGCCGTATTCATGGACCACATGATGCCGGGAATGGACGGCGTCGAGGCTACCAAGATCATTCGGGAGGAGATTGGGACAGAGTACGCAAAGACGGTTCCGATAATCGCGCTCACGGCCAACGCCATCAGCGGAAGCGAGCAGATGTTTTTGAAAAGCGGCTTCCAGGACTTTATCTCAAAGCCCATTGAAATGAACCGGCTTGACACGGTGATACGCAAGTGGATAAGGGACAAAGAGCTGGAAAAGACTCTGGGCAAGCACGTTTATCCCGGAAAGAAGACTGCGTTCAGAACGCGAAGCGGGAGAGACAGGCGGGTACTGCCGACCAGAAGGGGCGGAGGGGGGCAGCGCACGGCAGGCAAGCTGACAGTAGAAGGCCTTGACATGAGCAAAGGGGTGGAACGGTTTAGCGGCGACGAGAAACTGTTCATGCAGATTCTCCGGTCTTACGCCGTCAATACCGTGCCGCTGCTGGAACAGCTGAAAAATGTGAGCAAGAACAATTTGGGCGATTACAGCATCACCGTCCACGGCGTGAAGAGCTCGAGCCGGGGCATATACGCAGACGCATTGGGGAACATGGCGGAAGCGCTGGAAATGGCCTCGAAGGACGGGGATTGGGATTACGTTGAAGCCAAAAATTCTGAAATGATAGAAACCGCGCAAAAACTCATCGAAGACATCGAAACCATGCTTGCAAAAGCGGCCG
>WRJV01000110.1 GCA_009778415.1 Clostridiales bacterium
GCGTTTAGCTCCTTCGCCTTGTTGTCGAAGGAGAGGCCAAAATTGTACAGCGTCAAGCCGCCCACGTTCATCAAAAAAGCTGCCGCTGTTATGATTATCAGCATCGAAGTCATCTGCCCCCTGCCTTTGCGAAAACCGTTTCGCAGCAGCATCATCATCTCTTGAATACCTACCACCCCATTTCCTCTAAGAAAGGCTGGAGCGTTTCCTGGCGCCTTTTGTCGCCCGGCGTGTACGGCCCCAGGCTGCATTCGCCGCAGACCACGCCGTCCCTTAGATAGATGACGCGGTTGCCCCTTCGTGCTGAATTCATGTCGTGGGTGACCATGATGACGCTCTGCCCGCTTCTGTTCACGTCGGTCAGGACATCCAGCACGGCTTTGCCCGCAGCTGAGTTTAGCGACCCGGTGGGCTCGTCAGCGAACACGACTTTTGGCTGGCTGATCAAGGCCCTCACAATGCCAGCCCGCTGGGCTTCGCCGCCGGAAACCTGAGTCGGGAATTTGTTCCAGATGTTTTCATCGAGGCCTACCTGCAAGAAAATGTCCTTCGCGCGGGCAATCAGCTGCTTTTTGCTTCCGCTCACAAGCAGCCCGCTGGCCAGGACGTTGTCCATGATGCTCAGGTTGTCCAGCAGGAAGTTTTGCTGAAAGACAAAGCCACAGTTTTTCCTGCGGAAAACCGCCAGCTGGTCGTTGGTCCATTTGGAAATGACCTGCCCGTCAAACGAAATTTCGCCGGAAGTCGGGGCGTCCATGCCTGAAAGTGCGTACATGAGCGTTGATTTCCCAGCACCGGAAGATCCCATTATGACTGTAAAGTCCCCCGAGAAAATCTCGATGTCAAGAGACCTGAGCACGACCTGCTCAGACTGGCCAAGGCTAAAGGACTTGGTCAACTTGCTTGTTGATATGACAGATTTTTTCACTGCTTCGCTGCCCGCCATTATGTGATCACCCTGACTTTTTTGCCGGAGGCGATGTTCTTCGTCCGCGTATTCTTGACAATGACGTCGCCGGGCTTCAGGTCGCCTCTGATTTCAGTCTGCGACGGGGTTTGAATGCCTTTTTCCACTGCTATGTCAACCAGCTTGCCGTCCCGAACAGCCCAAACCTTAAAGACGTTTCCTGTGTCCTCGAACAGGGCGGTTTTGGGCGCAATCAAGCAGTCGGTTGCCCTTGCGGTTACGAAACGGACCTCCACGGGCCAGTATGGGCCAACGTCTTCCCATCCGTTTTCCTCTACGGCGATTTCAATTTTTATCCTTTTTTCGGTCAAGCCGACCTTTGACACCCTTTCGACCGCTCCCCAAACTACGTTTTCTATCGTTCCCTTGAATTTCTTGTCCATGTCGCGCATGCGGAGCGTCACCTCGACTTCGTTTCCGACCCTCACCCCTTCGGTGTTTTCAACTAATATGAAGCAATCCACCCGCGACTGCCGGGGCTGGTACAGGGAGCAGAGTTTGCCCCCTGGAGGTATCACATGCCCTTCATTGGCTTCCAAATCCCGGACGATGCCGTCACGGTCTGCGTACACCTTTGTTTCGCTTTGGTTTTCCCTGCTGCGGCTTTCGATTTCCGAACCGACCGCGCTAATCTGAGATTCCAGGTACTTAATCTGAGAGGACGCCAGCTCCCGGTCTTTGACCGCCTTGTCATAGGAAACCTGCTGATTGTTCAGCTGCTGGTCTGACAGCCCTCCCGACTCGTGGATGGATTTGGCAGATTCGAGTTCGTCGCGCTGCCTTTTTTCCTCCATCTGCGCCTGGTCAAGCCTCGTCAGCGCACCAGCCCTTTCTGATTCAAATGCCTTTTTTTGCGTATCGAGCTCCAGCATTCGGCTTGTGCTGTCGAAAGCGAAGAGCAGGTCACCCTTCTGGACTGCCGAACCCTCGACTACCCTGACGTCGAGCAGTTTTCCACCTGTTTTTGTGTATATGTCCGTTTCCTCAACCGGAATGACTTCCCCTACTTCGTTGAAAGCGTTTTCCAGTATGCTGCTTTCCAGCACCACGCATTCCACGGCAGGTGGCCTGGTGACTGCCCACGCCGCAGTGCCGGTCACGGCAAGCGCCGCACAAACTATCAATGCGATTTTTATTTTCTTTTTCAAACTATGCTCCTGTTCCTCACGCGGGCGGCGCCCGCAACCAATACGGGTCGGCGCCCGCAACCAATACGGGTCGGCACCCGCAACCAAATTTACGTGACAATTATAACGGGGCAAGCGCGACAAAGATGCGACAAACGCGCAGTGCGGACAACATTTTGCCGCTTGCGTGATTATTATACGTAATGTGGTTAAAGAAGTCAACTGATCTACATTAAGAGAAGATTAACCTTTTCTTAGGAATTGGTTAAATTCGCTGCTGATCGGATTTTACCTGATTTTTTCATTAAGCTGCTTTTGGATTTTACTTGTCGCAATTAAGGTATACTTGAAAAGAAAATTTATAAAGGAGGAAAAAGAGATGAAAAGAACAAAAAAGAGCGCGTTTTCCATTGTGTTGGCTGTCTTCATAGGGCTGGCCCTGATTTCGGGCACAGTGCCCGCAGCGTACGCGGCAGAGGGGGATGTTCCCTTCGCAGCTGAAAACTTAACGCTCACACCGGGTTCAAACGAAAGCGCCATGGGGTTCACATGGTACAGCGACAGGGAGAGCAACCCAGCGTCGTCGGTTCAGATCGCAAGGAAGGCCGACCTGACAGGTGGCGAGTTCCCGACTGGCGGCACAATCACAGTTGCAGGCACGGCCGGTGACGCCGCAGCGGGCAAGAGCTGGCACAAAGCATCAGTTGCCGGTCTGGACCTTGAAACTGAATACGTCTACCGCGTGTCGAACGGCAGCAACGGCTACAGCGAGACATACAGCTTTAAAACCGGGGCAGCAGGCGACTTCCAGTTTATAGCAGTTGGCGACCCGCAGCTAACCACCGGAAACCAAGACAGCGACAGCGTATGGCCAAACCCGGTCTGGACCACCCGCGCCGGTTGGATTGACACGCTGAACAAGATCAGCCAATTCGCGCCAAACGCTGCCTTTATGGCAGGCACGGGCGACCAGGTGGACACGGCAACGAATGAAGACCAGTACACCAACTATTTTGCGCCTAAGCAGCTCCGCTGCCTGCCGGTTGCGCCCGCAGTGGGCAACCACGAAGGCACTGCCCCCAACTTCGGCTGGCACTTCAACGTGCCCAACGAGACAGGTTCGAGCAACAAGCCAGACGCTTTCGGCAACTATTGGTATACTTACAACAACTCGCTGTTCGTAGTGCTCAACACCGCGCCGTACCCGGCAAATGCCGCAGAAGCAGCGCCCTACATCGCTATCATGGACGAGACGCTGAAAGCCGCTACCGAAGCAAACCCAGGATGCAAGTGGCTCTTTGTCCAGCACCACAAGTCCACTGCCTCGCCGGCTTCCCATCAGACCGACTCAGACGTACTGGTTTGGGCACCCCTGTTCAATGCATTGATGGACAAGTACAGCGTTGATTTCGTGCTTGCAGGGCATGACCATGTGTATTCAAGGAGTTGGGTCATAAAGGACAGCAAAAAAGTCGACGCCGACTACTCAAGCAATTCCATTACCAACCCGAATGGCACTATTTACTTCACGTTCACTACCGCCAGCGGTTTGAAATACTACGATTTCCTCCCAAGCGCACCCGCTGCGCCCGCTTGGGTAAGCGATATCGCAGGCTTGTACACCGAGAGGCTCTCAGGGCCAAGCAGCATCAACGGCAAACCTTGGTACACAAATGTGGGCATTCAAGTCAAGGCACCCCAGTTCACCACAGTCGACGTGACAGACGGCAGCGTAACGTTTAAAACCTACCGCACCGACAGCATGGCGGTAATCGACGAATATACAGTCAAAAAAACCGAACCAGGCACTGTCTATGCAAGCGTGAGCGTAGATCCAGAGAGCGACATTGACGGCGTAGTTGAGTTTGCCCTGTCCCTGCGGGGCGCCGGGAACGTGCTGACGGTCGAGGCAGATGCCGTCATCGACGGCAGCATGCTGGCGGGCATCGGCGTTGAGGCAGCGAGCGGCTTTACTGCCATGGGCGACGTCTTATGGAGCTATATAG
>WRJV01000111.1 GCA_009778415.1 Clostridiales bacterium
TCCAAGTCTTTTGGCGACAACTTGTGCAGATTAAAAAACACATTTGCTATAATCCGCTCCGCAAGTATGCCAAGCGCGTCCAAGTTCGCCTTGATTTCTTCGGCGAAATAGATAGATGATATAACGACAACGGCGTCCAAATGGTTTTGCGCCAGTGTTTGCGGTGCAATTATCGGCAGCCCGGTTTCCATTTGAACGCCTCTTTTATACGTATCGCAAAAGCATATGACATTCAACCCGTAATGCTTGAATACACCGGCAATCTCAACGCCAACTGCACCTGCACCGTACAAAACAATTGGAATGCCGGCAAGTTTCCGCATTGTCTGTTCAATCCCGTCCTTGTATTCGCTGCTGCTGCAAATGCGCTGTAATTCGACCAACTCATGCATAAAATCTCGCATAGAAAATATCGCGCCTCTTTTCTTGAACTCATTTGTTTACATATTATTCAATCGCAAGCACTGCCAAACTTTTCAAAGAACCTTTCCGGATAAAGCAGCAGTTCGGCATTCTTCTTTATGGTATCGTCGTTCCACTCCCACCACTTAACCCTCAAGAGGATTCCTATTTGCTCGTCATTGAAACGGAACCGGATAATTTTCGCCGGCACCCCTGCAACAACCGCATATGCCGGGACATTTTTTGTAACTACCGCGCCAGACCCAACGATCGCGCCATCTCCGATCTCCGAACAGCCTGACGAATTGATGAAGGCGTTTGCCCCTATCCACACGTCATTTCCAATTTTTACCTTGCGCCCCGTGCCGTTTGGGTCTATGTTTTCCGTTCGCAGCCCATTGAAAACCTCCTGGTGCTGTGCAGAAAAAATTCTGTTGACCCTGCTGCTGGTGGTAATCATATTTGTATGGTGGTTGCCCCTAATCATCGCGCTTTCGTTGATTGAGCAGAACCGGCCTATGGAAGAAAGCCACGGCAACAAAGCGTCTATCGGAAAGTCTGTATATTTTCCTACAAGGACGCCGCTTATCGTTTCATCCTCATCGAACGCCCCACAGCTACTGTAGAAATCGCAATAATCAATTTCTTCACGAAACCCCAAGCGGGCTATTTCCGACTTGACGTCGCGAGCATACTTCTCTGTAGCAATAAAGACAAAATGCTTTTCTGGGGACAATGCGCTTTTATCCGACACCTGGTACCCTCTGCAAGTCGAACGCTTGTCCTCTCCGCCTGTGACGAAAAAAGCGATGCGGTATCCTGCGCCTTCAATTGCTTGCGAAAGGCTATGCGCTCCCGTCCCAAGGCCCCAAAGCACAATTTGCCGTCCGTTTTCGATTTTGCTTAGCGTTGCCCGCAGCCGGTAATCACTTCGGTTCATATTTGTTGCCAATTAGTTCGGAAATTTTTACTATCCGTTTGACGCCCGGGTGCCTGTTTTTTATCGTTTCCTCTATTTGACGGTACAGTTTGCCTGAATAAACGTAGTCGTGGGCGTAAAGCACCAGATCAATTTTGTCGCCGACGATGATTTCATCGGGCTTGTGTATTTTCTTACCGCTGCGTTCGAAATTGTCTGTGCTGCTTCCTCCTATCCGGCTCTTTTCTGCAATCACTTCGCTTGGGTTGATGTTGACAAAAAACACATTGCTGCTTGAAACGAATTCTGGTGAAATGTACTCAAGCATTTCGATCACGACATATGTTGTAGGCCATACAGCTATTCTGTACTCTTTTGCCAAGCTGTCGAGGTTTTTGCCTATTGCAGCCGCAGCATCGCCAGTCTCGTTGAAATCAATGTCGATCCCTGCAGTTGCTAGCACCCGGAACACAGAGACTTTGTTTACCGCCTCCCAATATTGCTCATCCGGCATTTTGGTTACATTGATCTGAGTGGCGCAATCCTTAAGATATTCAACGCGGTCTGTGATAATGCCCCGATCGCACGCCACCTTGTACAAATGGGTTCCCGGAAACGTCAGTATCCATTTCAGGTTGATATTGCAATTTTTTTGATACCTTTTTTTCCACCAATTGAGCGACTTGACCATCGTTTCAGGTGTTTCCTCTAAATCCCCCAAAATGATGTTGCCGGATGCCGGAAGGCCAACCTCAAAAGCCCAGTCAAGCGCTTGGTCGATTTGTTCCACAGTAATGCCCTTTCGCATGCTTTTCAGGATATGGTTGTCTGCGCTTTCAATGCCAAAGCACAAAAAACGGCACCCGCTGTCTTTGAACATCTGCAATGTCTCTCTTGAGGCTGAATCCACTCGAATCCGAGCGAGGTAGTCCAGGTTTCGTATTTTCATCTGTTCTGTAAATTCTTTCGTGAAATCTTTGTCATATACAAACATCTCGTCGAGAATGTCAAAACAGCCGATCTTGTATTTGGAGACGATCCAGTCAATTTCCCTGCATATGCTTTCGATGGTGCGTTTGCGGTATTTCTTTCCACTGGAATGAAAGCAAAATGTGCAATTGTACGGGCAGGAGCGTCCAACTGCTATAAAAGCCACGTTTTCGAGGTTGTCGGATGCCCTGCTGACGGACACCCCGCTCCTTAGCGACATATGAAATTCAAATCCATCATAATCAGCAAAGGGCAAAATGTCGAGATCGGATATTTCAGGCCGCAGCCTGGTAATGCTGTACCTGCCATCGGCGAAATGTACGATTCCATCAACCTGCTCTAAATCCAGCTCGTTTTCCAAAGCGTAGGCAAATTCGTTTACTGTTATCTCCCCTTCTCCGACAATGCCATAATCCGCTGTTTCGAGGGCTTCCATAGCGACAATAGGGTCAGCTGTAATCATTCCGCCGCCAACACACGTAACAACACTTGGGTTTGCAGCTTTTGCAGTATCCACTATTGCTTTTATCAAGGGGTACTGGCCGCTTAGCCCGCCGGTGAGAACGACGTCAATAGAATTGCCTGTAATCGTTTGCTTGAGCAATTCGTATGGATTTTCCTTGTAGTTCAAATTCAGCGTGAATACGCTGCGCCCCGATGCTTTTAGAGCCGACGACACCAGGCAAAGGCCATAAGGCAACAAATAGGCTCTGTCGTTTCTTGTGGCAATGCGCGGCATTACAATAAGGTAATTCAGCCATTTCGCATCCGGGTTCGGCAGTTTGATGATATCCAGGAACTCCTGAACTGTGTTTTCTGGCATAACGCTGTTGTCAGGTTTGTTTTTTCCCATCATTCCTCACACTTTCCATCCATTCTCTTTCAAAATCAAGTATGTACCTGCCCCCCATGAACTCCTCGCGGTTCGCCTGCAATACGCGAACCATTTCTCCAAGCTGCCCCTCGCAGCCTTCAATCTCCAATCTATTTATCTTCTCAACCATGCTTATCATGAAGCTCCACTCGAAGTAGCGCCACGCCGCCATGCTGCCCGGAAACAGCTCTGAGAGCCATATGGTGCGTTCGCGGTAAGCTTTCAAATATTCGTCAAGCGTATCACTTGTCAGTAAACTGTGGTCGGTGGTCCAAGCTGAATTGTTGCTTTCATGCCTGTAAAATGTGTACTTCGGCAGCCCGTGATAGGCTGTGCGGTTTGCGCGCGAGAGAATTTGGGGCATCAGTTCAATGTCGTCGTATTTTGCGCTGTCAGAAAAACGTATGCCGTCAAACAGCTTCCTGTGAATCAGCTTTGTTGGGAACTGCACGTTGTACCGCTTTCGCCAAAACAATTCAACCAGTGCTTCTTCTGCCGTCATGACCAGCTTTTCGTCAAATATCTTGTCTGTCGCCCCGCAAATCGATACGTCAGCGTCATTCTCAACAGCGAGTTTAAGCAAAAACTCCAGGAAATCCGGCTCGCACCAGTCGTCGTCGTCGATAAACGCTACATATTCACCCTCTGCCGCGTCAAGCCCTGCGTTGCGCCCGCTGCCGATGTTGCCGCGCTTGCGGTGGATTACCCGGATACGGCTGTCTTGCTTTGCGTAACCGTCTGCGATCTCTCCGCTGCTGTCTATGGATCCGTTGTCCACAATGATGAACTCGAAGTCCTGCATGGTTTGCAAAAGCACGCTCTTTATAGCCCGTCTTACCATGGTTTCGCGGTTGTATGTCAGCATGATTACGCTTATCCTGGGTTCTGCCATCGCGCCTCTCCCCTACTGAGCAAACACGTCA
>WRJV01000112.1 GCA_009778415.1 Clostridiales bacterium
GCGATCCCGTACTCCGTGACTATGTAGTCCACGTCGTTCCTGGACGTCGTCACCGCCGCGCCCTGGTCAAGGTACGGCGTTATCTTGGAAACCAGCGTCCCGTCTTTCTTTTTGGCCGCCGAAGGCATCGCGATGATCGCTTTCGCAAGGCCGTCTGCCGACATCGCAGCGCCGCGCACGAAATCCACCTGCCCGCCTACTCCGGAAAACTGCTTGATGCCTATGCTGTCAGACACGACCTGCCCGACGAAATCCACTGCAATGCACCCGTTGATGCATATCATCCTTGAATTCTGGGCGACCACGACAGGGCTGTTCACGTAATCCACTGTCCGCAGCTCCAGCATGGGGTTGACTGCGGCAAAGTCGTACAGGCGCTTTGTCCCCATCAGGAAGGTGACTATCATCTTGTCCTTGTGCAGGGCTTTCCTTGAGCAGTTTACTATCCCTGCCTCGTACAAGTCGACTACGCCGTCAGAGATCATTTCAGAATGTATCCCAAGGTCTTTCTTGCCGCCCAGGGAGTGCAGCACAGCTTCCGGTATGGCGCCTATGCCAAGCTGCAGCGTTGCGCCGTCTTCTATGAGCTCCCCACAGTGCTGCCCTATCGCCTTTTCTGTTTCGCCGATGTTAGGAAGCCCTATTTCCGGCAGCGGGTGCGAGGTTTCGACAAACCGGTCTATCTCGCTCACATGGATGAAAGTGTCCCCAAAAACTACCGGAACCTGGTCGTTGACCTCGGCGAGCACAACCTTCGCAGACTTCACCGCTTGGAACGAATAGTCGGACGAAACGCCGATGCAGCAGTAGCCGTTCTTGTCCGGCGGCGAAACCATGACCATGAAAACGTCAAGGGCAAATATCCCTTTCCTGATGTACGAAGGGACTTCGTGGAAAAACACTGGGGTGAATTCGCCGTGGCCCTGCGCTATGGACTCCCGGACCGGCGGGCTTACGAACCAGCCGTTGAACGTGAAATTGTCCTTGTACTCTGCCTTTGAGTATTCCCCTTTCCCCAGTGTAACCATGTGGCATACTTCCACGGCTTTGTAGGCTGCCGCGTTTTTGACCATCGCGTCCACAAGGGTCGGCGGTTCGGCCACGGCATGGGCAAACAGCACCCTGTCGCCTGATTTTATCAGGCTTACCGCCTCGTCTGCAGTGCATTTTCTGCTCTCATAAATTTTTTTCCAATCCACTTGTTTCATCCTCCATCAATAAAATTTCAATCTTCGATGACGCGCCTTCAATGTGGCTCTCGTCCCACACCTTTATCGCCCCCCTCACCGCCTCGTACTGCTCGTATGAAGCGCAGCAATTGGGGCAACCGCCGATGACCAGAAGCACGTCGTAGCTAGCGCCTTCTTCCGCAAAAGAGAAACTCGCTTTGCCGTTAAGCCGCGACTTCAATTCTTCAAGCGCCTTGATTCTTTCGTACCTCGGGTTGCACCCGCCGCAAAACCTGACTCCGCAATGCAGAGGTTCCCTTGTTGGCATTCTCTTCCTCATCCCCCGTAAAGCCAATCGCCAAAGAAGCCGCCGGGCAATCAGTCCGGCGGCCCTTTGCAAATTTCGCTATTTTATCCCGGCAATGTTCTTTGCCAGCTGCTTCTTGCTCTCGATGTTGCCCTGTCGCGCGATCATTATCCTCTGCGCCTGGGGCGAACCTGCCCCGTGCATCGATTCGGTCCTGTAGCCCACAGCTGACGAACCGAGGCAGATGTTTTCAAGGAACCGTAATATCCTCATCCTGTCCTCTGTGCTGCACACAGCCGACCCAACGAAGTATTTGTTGCATATGTCGCCCAGCGTTTCGCCGTTTTCCCCACACACGAGGTCTGACTTGAAGTCTTTTTCCGATGGCATCGTCACCATCAGCCCGCCCGCTATGTCCTCTGCCAGCCTGACGATCTCGTAGGGGAACCTTGTGACGTTCTGCTTGCACACGTTGGCTAGCAGCAGGTCTATCTGGTAGTTGCCGGCTGCCGTGGGGTAGCCTTCCGAAGAGCACGCTATGCCGCAGCAGTACAGGGTTTCGTTCAAATGCGTCATCTCGATGAGCTTGTCTTTGACGTGGGACGCCTTGCTTGCCCCGTTGTAGTCGGCAGCCAGCGCAGCAGCCCCGATCACCACGTCGCCAACCCCAACTTTGCATCCTCCGTAAGACTGCCTGTGGTACCCGGCGAACCGCTCTACCATCACCCCGGCGAATTCCGCTTCGCCGCACAGGTATATGTTTTCATTGGGGACGAACACGTTGTCGAACACTACCAAAGCTTCCTGCCCTCCGAATTTCCTGTTGCCAAGGTCCACGTCCGCGCCATCTTCCAGCTTCCTGGTGTCGCAGGACTGCCTGCCGTAAACCATGAACAGTCCGGGGGCGTCGGAGGGGCATGAGAACGAAACCGCGAAATCCTTGTCGGCTTCAGACAGCGCCATAGTCGGCATGACTAAGTGCTCGTGGGAATTGATCGAGCCGGTCTGGTGAACCTTGACGCCTTTGACAACGATGCCGTCCGCCCTTCTTTCAACGATGTGTACGAAAACGTCGGGATCCTTCTGCTGTGACGGGGAAAGCCCCCTGTCGCCCTTTGCGTCCGTCATGGCGCCGTCGACCGTCAGGTCATTCTCTTGGACGTATTTCAGGTACTCAGTGAAATTCTTGTGGTAATTTGTGCCGCATTTCTGGTCTATTTCGTATGTAGTCGAAAAAACGGCGTTGAACGCGTCCATGCCGACGCACCGCTGGAAGCAGGAGGCCGTCTTCTGCCCCAGAAGGCGCTGCATTTTCACTTTTTTCTTGAGGTCGTCGGTGCTCTGGTGCAGGTGCGCGAACCTGTTGATCGTCTGCCCTGTGAGGTTTGATTTTGCTGTCATCAAGTCAGCGTACTGGGGGTCTTTGGCAAGCTCGTATGTCATCGCCAGGCAATTGATCGACGGCCGTATTATAGGATGGTCTACCCAGTTGTCGATTTTTTCGCCAAACATGTAGACCCTTGTGTTGAGCTTCCGCAAGCTCTCAATGTACTGGTCACCGGTCATTAACATAACTCATCACTCCTTTTTCTCCATTAATTCTTTCGCCATGTCCAACAACTCATCGCTTGCCGACATGTCCAAGATGACATCTTCAACGCCTTCGCAATGCTCCATTACTATCTCTTTTACGACGTTTTCCAATGTGAATCGCGCGGAAGGGCATGTGGCGCAGGCACCCGTAAGCCTTACCGTTGCAACTTTGTCTTCAAAGCTCACCAGCTTTGCCCCGCCGAAATGGTCGGCCAGAATCGGGTTTACGTTTTCCTCAAGGGTTTTTTGGATTTTTTCATTCATTTTTTTTACTCCACCTATATGAATTTTAAACGAATTTGGAATAGCTGTCACCAGTTCAGTATAACTTCAAAATCGCAAATATTCAAGTGCTTTATTGAAATGTGTCGAAAAATCCGTTATAATGTATTGGGTGAAGCCGTACCGGCATAAGGTGACCGAATGAGAAAATGCTATGTCATAACATCCTATATTGAAGGCGACCTTTCAGAACTTGTTTCGCCAGGCGAATCGGATTTCGTCATCTGCGCTGACGGAGGCTATGAAGCCGCCCTGATCTGCGGCATAGCACCAGGCATCGTCATCGGGGACGCGGACTCCGGCAGCATGCGCGAAATGCCCGGCGGCGCTGAAGTCGTCCGTTTCCCGCAGGAGAAAGACGAGTCCGACACCTATTTGTGCGTTGAACATGCCGCCCGCATGGGGTTTGGCGAGGTTGTTATAGTCGGAGGCCTGGGCGGCAGGCTCGACCATACAGTGGCAAACCTGCAGACTCTGGGGCATTTTTCAGGCACGTTTGAAAGAATCACTATTGTTGACGGGAAAAACACAGCCACAGTAATTGAAAACGCAGAGCTGACAATACAAAAAAAAGAAGGCTTTGCCTTGTCGCTGTTCTCGCTATCCGACACTTGCAGCGGAGTCACCACCAAAGGCCTTCGCTACCCGCTAAAGGATGCCAAACTAAAGAGCACATACCCACTGGGGCTCAGCAACAGAATCACCGGAAGCGAAGCTTCTGTCAAGGTCAAAAACGGCAGGCTCCTTGTGGTGATGTCAAGTGATTGAAAG
>WRJV01000113.1 GCA_009778415.1 Clostridiales bacterium
GGCGACCACTTCGTCGGAGTGATGTCTGTCGGCGGGGACGTTGCGGTGGGAGTAGCCGGCAGCGCGAAAGGCGAATGCGCTGAAACTGTCGGCAGAAGCGTTGCCCAGGCGGCAATGAAAAACGCAGGGAAAGACTGTGCGCCGAACTACTTCTACATGGTTGCCTCGCCGGGGGAGGAAGAATCTTATCTAAAGGGCATAACAGACGTAATAGGCCGCGTGCCGTTCTTCGGAGGCAGCGCTGCGGACAACAGCATATCGGGTGAATGGAGCCTGTTTGCGGATGAGATGGTTACCGGCGACGGTGTGGCAGTGGCGTTTTTCTACACAGCAGGGCGATTTGCCAACAAATACACCGGCGCATACGGCGAGAGCGGCAAGTCAGGGGTCATCACCAAAGTGTCCGGCAGCAGGTGCCTTGTGGAAATCGACGGAGTCCCTGCAATTAAAAAATACGCAGAATGGAGCGGCAAGGATGTTGAACAGCTCAAGGGCGGCAATCTGCTGGTGGAAACCATCTGCAACCCGCTTGGCGTGAAGGACCGCCTAGGCGACCTTGTCGCAATACGCCACCCCATGTTCGGAAACGACGACCTTTCCATGAACATCGGAAGCGACCTGTCCGTAAACACTGCCGTCATTTACATGGAGGGCTCAGTGGACAAGCTGATCAAATCGAACTCAGAAACGCTGGAAACCCTGAAAGAAAAGCTGCCCGGCGCAAAAGGGTACTTCCTCGTGCATTGCGGCGGCAGGCGCGCCGGCATCGGCGACCGGATTGAAGAAGCGGTGGCTGAAATCAAAAAGGCGGCAGGGGACGTGCCGTTCCTGTGCGAGTTCACCTTCGGGGAATACGGGTTTGAAAAAGACGGCAACAACACCTGCGGCGGTCTGATGCTGTCGTTCACAGCGTTTGGCGACTGAGCAGGGTACCTAGCAGAAATATGAAAGAACCTGTATTGATAATAATGGCAGCAGGCATGGGCAGCAGGTACGGCGGGCTTAAGCAGACGGACCCTGTCGGGCCATCCGGCGAGCTGATACTAGACTTTTCCCTGTACGACGCTTTCAGGGCAGGGTTCAAAAAAACCGTCTTCGTGATAAAGAAGGAAATGGAAGAAGATTTCCGCAGCTTGATCGGCAAGGGCGCAGGGCGGTTCATTGACGCCGAGTACGCTTTCCAAGAGCTCTCCGACCTACCGGAAGGGTACTTTGTTCCTGAAGGAAGGGTGAAGCCGTGGGGGACCTGCCAAGCTGTCCTTGCAGCAAGGCACCTTGTGGATGGCCCGTTTGCGGTAATAAACGCAGATGATTTCTACGGGCCGGGCGCGTTTCGGAAGATGTACGGTTTTTTGGCGTCTGCAGAAGACGACGAGAAGCTGAATTGCTGCATAATAGGCTATAGGCTTGAAAACACGCTAACAGAAAACGGGCATGTGGCACGGGGCGTGTGCGAAGTTTCAGAAGGCGGCTTCCTCGTCGGTATCGAGGAAAGGACAAAAGTTGCCCGGCGGGGCGGAAAAATCATGTTTACTGAAGACGAGGGAGAAAGCTGGACGGAAATCAGGGGCGACTCAGCTGTTTCGATGAATTTTTTCGGCTTTTCGCAAGGAGTCATGGCCAAACTGACAGAAATGTTCCCCTCGTACCTGGATCAAATACTCAAAGAAAACCCGATAAGCGGGGAGTATTTTTTGCCATTGGCAGCCAGCCGTATGATAGGGGAAAATGCAGCCAGTTTCAAAGTTTTCATGTCCCATGACAAATGGTATGGCGTAACGTACATGGAAGACAAGGAATCAGTTGTCGCCGCAATCAAGGCGATGAAGGACAAAGGGGTGTACCCGGAAAAACTATGGAGGTAGAAAGTGAGAATTATCAGAGCAAGAGATTACGAAGACATGAGCAGGATAGCAGCAAACCTGTTCTTCGCGCAGATTGTGGTTAAGCCAGGCAGCGTCCTTGGCCTTGCGACAGGCTCAAGCGTTTTGGGGCTTTACGAGAACTTGGCGGCTAGCTACGAGAGCGGCGATTTGGATTTTTCAGAGGTAAAAACCGTCAACCTCGACGAATACGCGGGCCTTGACGGCAAAAACGACCAAAGTTACCGGTACTACATGGACAGCAACCTGTTCAGCCGTGTGAACATAAAAAGGGAAAACACGCACCTTCCGAACGGTCTTGCAGAGGACATGGCTGCCGAATGCGCCAGGTACAACAGCCTCATCGAGGGCTTTTGCGGCGTGGACATCCAGCTTCTCGGCATCGGCCACAACGGGCACATCGGCTTCAACGAGCCGGGGGACTGTTTTATCAAAGAAACCCACGTGGTCGACCTTACGGAGAGCACGATAAAAGCGAACGCCAGGTTGTTTGCGGATGAAAAGGACGTCCCAAGGCAGGCCTACACAATGGGGATACAAAACATAATGCAGGCAAAGAAAATCGTTCTTTGCGTCAGCGGCAGTCAAAAAGCAGAGATTTTGAGGGAAGTGCTCTATGGCGACGTTACGCCGCAAGTCCCGGGGTCTGTGCTGCAGCTGCACCCGGACCTCACAGTCGTTGCGGACGAGGAGGCACTTGGTGGTTCGGATAGGGTTTGACGTCGGCGGGACGAACATTAAAGCCGGAATACTGGACGACAGCATGAATATCGTGGCCAAGAGGATGACGGCGTTCCCGAAGGAATCTGGCTACCGCAAAGTTGTCAGAAAAATGCACGAAACTGCCAGAGAACTGCTTTTGGAGTGCCATTTGAACGAGGGTGACGTGAAGTCCCTTGGGATTGCGGTGGCGGGCGCAGTCGACGTCGCAAACGGGGTGTCGATAAAAGCTTGCAACCTGGGTTTTTACAACGCGCCGCTAAGCGAGGAGATGAAGCAGCATTTCCCGAGCATCCCCATCCACGTCATAAACGACGCATACGCCGCCACCTTGGCAGAGTTCAAAAAAGGTGCGCTCAAAGGCTGCAGCAACGCTATTTTGCTGACCATTGGAACGGGAATAGGCGGAGGCGTCGTATTGGACGGCAAGCTGTTCTATGGAGGCATGAAGCACGGGATCGAGCCGGGCCATGCAACTTTGGCGCTGGACGGGCCCTTATGCACCTGCGGCAACAGGGGTTGCGTCGAAACGCTGTGCTCCGCCACGTGGATCGCGGAAAAAGGGAAAGCCAATGCGAAGGCTGTGATAGACCGGGCCAAGGAAGGTGACCCAGCTTGCCTGGAGGTTTTCAACGAATACATCGAGAACCTCAGTTCAGCGCTCGCGTCGCTTACGGTGCTCTTCGATCCGGAAATAATAGCTTTGGGCGGGGGCGTAAGCCTTGCGGGCAGATTCCTTTTTGAGCCGTTAGGCGAAAAAGTCAAGCAGAAGTCGTTTTTTAAGTACCCTTATAAAATAGTTCCCGCAGAGCTGGGGAACGACGCCGGCATGATCGGCGCCGCGCTTGCGGAATGACAAATATCATGGTAAAAGAGGTTTTGTATGGATTGGAAAGAATTGTATCAGCAAAGGCTGACGACGGCGGAAGAAGCCGTTCGGCACATCCCGAACGGCAGCCGCGTGGTGCTGGGCCATGCCATAGGCGAGCCGTACCGCTTGGTCGACGCTATGGTGGCAAACTACAGGCAGTACCGGGGCGTTGAGGTTGTCCACTGGGTAAACTTCGGCGACTGCGCGTACACGAGGCCGGAAATGGAAGGGCACATCCGGCTGAACGCCCTGTTTGCAGGAAGCAAGTCCCGTGCCGCAGTAGAGGGGGACCTTGCCGATTTCACCCCGGCATTCTTTGGGATGACGCCCGGCTGGTTCGCCACCGGCACACTGCCTGTGGACGTGGCGATGATATGCGTGAGCCAGCCGGACAAGCACGGCTACGTAAGCACCGGCGTATCGGTGTGCGCGACCAAGCCGGCCGCGTTGGCGGCTAAAATTGTCATCGCCCAGGTCAACGACCAAATGCCGCGCACGCATGGGGATTCATTTTTGCACGTGTCCCAACTGACGCATATAGTTGAGCACTCCGCGCCGCTCAAAGAGCTGCCGCCTGCGGCAATAAGCGAGGCAGAGCAAAAAATCGGGAAATACTGCGCCGACCTCGTCGAGGACGGCAGCACGCTGCAGCTGGGGTTTGGGAG
>WRJV01000114.1 GCA_009778415.1 Clostridiales bacterium
GCAGCGACACCGTGTAGTTCACGTCGCCGTTGATGTAGTTCACGTTGTCGACTCCAAGGTCCACGTATACGCAGGCAAAATCGATGTTCTTTGCGAATGCGGAGTGCGCCGCGCCGCCGTCGAAGTCGATGACCAGCTCTGCGCTGTCGGTGCCAAGGTCTAGGTCAGCCGGGTCGAAGGTGGCCGTGTAGTTGCCGCCGCCCAGCGAGTTCACTGCCACTGGCAGACCGCCCACAGTTGCGGTCACAGCTGCACCGTCGATTACGCCCACTGACCCGTCAGGATTGAGGGTTGAGAACGGGATTGTGATGTCGCCCACGGGGCCCCATGCCTTGCCGAAGTCAAAGCTCGTCTTGACGATCGGAGCGACCACGAAGTTGACGTTGTTTTTGACTGCCTTGAAGTTTTCTACAAAGACTGTGTTGGCAGCGCTGTCATAGAAGCCGCCCGGAGCCTTCGCTACGATGTCATAGCCTTCATCCTCGTAGATGAACAGCCCGATGCGCGGGTCAGTCGCAGAGTTGACTTCAAAGCCCCCTGCAGTGCCCCTTCTAATGTTGGAGGCGGTGCCGCCGGCCCAGTTTGGCTGGTTGCGCCCTTCGTAAGCATACGTCTCCGGCTGCTGCGAAGGCACGACAGACCAGTCGAAAGTACCGTCTGCGTTCTGGATGTCCATGTAGCCGGTCTGAAGCTCTTTTATCGTCCTGAAAGTGTCGCCGGTCGTGGGGTTCACATAATTGTAGATGTCGTCGTAATAACGGCTCTTTGGCGGATTGGCTGCAAACCATGCCTGGATGTCGGGAGCGATCTTTGCGAGAGCCGGGTCCAGGTTGGCGGTATTTGTGTTCACGCCGTGGCCCCATGGCGCGTACTGCGCCCAGTTGACTCCGCGCCAGTCAGGCTTGCGGTTGGCTGTGGATTGGGTGGTAGCGCCTTCGTAGCCGCCGGTGTAGGTCGCCGGATTCCAGAAAACTTGATCTGTAGCCTGCTCTGCGAGCTGGGTGAGGTAGACATCCTTGGTGAGGTTGAGGTTGGCGCCCGGTACGGCGTTGCCCGCGCTGTCCGTAACTTTGCCCTTGATGTGGCCGGCGTATTCGTCAGCGAACTCGGCAAGGGTCACGTACATGTAGGCGTTCCTCTCAAAGGTCCACATGAACCTGTTCCATTGAATGTTTCCTGTTTCCAGAGTGAGCGTGTTGCCCGCTAAGTTGCCAGCATAATCGTGGCCGTCGCGAGCGTACTCGAATATCTCCCTGACGTTCATCCTGCCGGTGCCGGCAACCGGGATGGTGACGGCGTTTGCGCCTGTGGCGGTAATTGTAGGTGCGCCCAAGATGCCGTGGGAGCTGTCCGGGGCGATGCCGCTGGGGATGGTGCAGAATATCACTGCAACTGCGCCATTATCCTGAGCCAATTTTGCCACGTTTTGAGCTGTATCGGTGCCGGAAGCCGGAACGTTGTAGCAGAGGAGTATCTTTCCTCTCACGAAGTCCGGATCCTTGGTAAGCTCTGCTTGGAGATAAGAAACTTTTGTTCTCCAATCCTGATGGGTGTAGGTCGGGACAAAAGTGGTCTGTGCCGGTATCTCGCCATTTGCGTTCGCAACCGCAGGTGGCAGCAATGCTACCACTGGCGCCGTCAACGGGCTTGTAGGCCTGGTTGCTGACGCATAGTTCATCGGATGCACCCTGTTTCCTACGTTGGGGTTGGGGTCTTTGTAGGATGCAGTTGCGTATCCGCCATTTGTGCCCAGGTACTGAGGCTTGAAGCTCTGCCCCATCTCAACGGTGAAGCCGAGGGCCCTGTACCCGCCGTACATGTACTCCTGACCTTCGCCGGCCTGGGAGTAGATGACGCGCTCATGGTAGTCGGTGTAGAGGTTGTAGGAGGACAGCTGTCGCCCAAGGGCAACGAAGTCCATCGGGCCGTTCACTTCAGCGGCGCCTTTTTTGTTGGACCATGGGAAGATGACAAGGTCGCCATAGGTGTGGCCGGAAATGTCGGAACCGATCATGCGGTTCCTCATGAAGCCGGTGAGCGCCACGTTTTCAGGTTCGCTGCCAGGCCCCATGCCTCGGTTGGTGTTCTCGCCTGTTGCGTTCCAAGCGCTTGAGCCGTCGTTGGAGCCCCAGCGGTACGCCCAGTTCCTGTTCACGTCGGAGCCTATGTAGTTGGCTGCGCCAAGGCTGCCTGCCGCTACGTTTGCAGCAGTGGTGCCAAAGTACTTCTGGCCGAACTGCGCAGGCGTCGCGCCTGGCCTTCTGTTCTTGCGCTGGCTGTTGCCGGCTACCTGATCCCAATGGGTCCCGTCCGGGTTGTGCAGCGGGGTCATCCAAGACCTGACGTTTTGCATGACATTGATAACCCTGGCGTCGTAGTCCGTCCTGCCGTCAAGGTATTTCTGGTACTCTGTTACGAACCACCAAGCGTTGTTTAGAGCCAGCTCGTTGGCGGGCCATTCCCTGGCGTGGGTTGCGGCCAGGTGCAGCCATTCGGCTCTGCCGTCCTCAACGCCGGGCTTGTCGCAGATTTCCAGCACGTACAGCGGCCTGCCGTACCAAGTGTAGCCCATGGTGTGCAGCTTCACGAGGTGGGGGTATTTTTTGGCCAGGTAGATCATCTCGCTGTAGTACTCGCTTACGGTCCTGTAGCCTATGCGGTTCGGGAAGCCGTAGGTTTCGTTGAAGGTGCAGCCGATGTTGTCATAATCGATTTCATAGTCGATCCACACGGATTCGCCGTCACGCACCAAGGTGTTTGCGCTGTCGCCAACGGGGATGCCCACGATCTGGCCTGCAGCGTTAACTTGGAAATAAAACGGCGCAGCATCAGCAGCTGCGGCTTTGAAAATCGGTTCGCTAACGTCGTAGGTATTGTCTTCAACAACATAATATCCGCTGTATTGGCTCAGGATGTCTTCTTCTCTCTGGCTCCTGATGTAAAAAACAGCGTCCACACTGTCATCGCCCAAGTCACGCGTCACAATGTAGTCGAGTTCAGTGAACAGGGGCCGCAGTGCTTCGTATTCGTCGGCGTTAGTGCAGTTGATCGCTACTTCTTTGTAGCCGTTCCAATCCTGCTCTGTCGCTCCCGAAGACGCAGTGACGACTAGCGTAAATGACAACGCCAGCGCTAAAACAATTGCTAATAGTTTCCTCATTATTGTAACCTCCTATATATTGTGCGCCTCTTTTGTTCTGTCGTTGTGGTTCGACGTTTTCAGCCTCGTTTTGTGGGAACGTGGTTAACCCTTTTGCTTTCCTGCTAATAATGGTAGATCTTGGGGTTCACCTTCTTTCATGTTTTTTCGCGCAGTAGCTGAGACAGCCTTATGTACTGTATATTATATAATTTAAGACGAAAAACGTCAAACTATTTCTGCCATGATTCCTGTCGCGTTTTTGCACCGCCATCGGGCAGCAGGAAAGAGCCGCTGATTTTGGACTTCGGCGACGCCTTTTTCCTTGACTGCTTTGCAAGGGGGAGCGGGCTTTGGGCCGCAATTGACGCAATTGGCTACGGGAACCCCGACACTGGGTACTACACGGACGACAACGTCCGCGAACTTTTTGAGAGGAAGATATCCTTTGTTACAAGGATGAAGGCGAACAGGGTTGTCTACAAGGAGGTGGCGGCGGCGCACCTCGGCTCGTTGGAAGCGCGCGAGAACCTCGTCGACTGCAACGGCAGGTACGTCTACCTGAAATGCGTCCCCTGCGAGGTTGCTGGGCGCAGCGCCTACGCCTACCTCGGGCTTGACGTCGAAAGGAAAGCTTCGGAAGCCCAAAAGCTGTTCCGGCAGACGAAAGGCAAAAACATGGACGCGGGGCAGGTGGCAGGCGCCATGCAGGGAAAGGGGGTGTTCGTGCTCGTCGCTTCGCGGCGCATCGCCAAGGACAAACTGCTGCTGACCTTCATAGCCACCGCAGCCATAAAGCAGCTGCAGAACGCTTTAGCAAAGTCGTCTATAACTCCAATTTCGTTGTTCTTGGATTTACGCAACCACAAGTGCAAAGTGTTTGGCGACAAAATCATTACGCAGGAGGTGTTCAAGAAAGCGAACGACTGCTACAAACTGTTCAATATCCAGTGCCCTACGGTGATTCCAAGGTGACGCCGGCTATGGTTTGTAGGTAGAATTCTTGATAGGGAATTACGG
>WRJV01000115.1 GCA_009778415.1 Clostridiales bacterium
CGGATAAATACACGTTCGTTCCACATACGTTTATCAAAAATGTAACAATAATGTAGAATAAATCTTACAAACATTCAAGTAACATTAATGTTTTGCGTTTTTATGCATTATTTCGATGGGGTAATTACTCCGCTGCTACAACTTGAAAAAATAATTAATTGACTAAAATACTTGCAAATGCTGATGCTGCGACTAGCACTTATTGTTATCGATGTGTTTTACTTAGGAATTTTGGTAAATATAACCTTCATGTAACTTGAATGTGATATACTTGTAACATGTCGAACTATCCAAAATAATATTATAAAATCTCAAGAACATTGCACAATAAGTGAAAATGTGGTAAAATATGCCGTATCATTCACTTATTTTATCCAGTTTAGATTATCATTTAGTGATAGATATTATACGTATTATTACAAGGAGGATGAAAAAATGCGCAAACGAATTTTCAGCGCACTGCTCGCGTTCATGGTCATGTTCCCGACAGGGGCATTTTCAGCCGCCCCGGCATACGCGGCTGACGACGACATCAACAACATGAACGCCTTTGACGCACTGGGCATCGACACGGACATCATGCCTGACGGCTACGACCCGTACACTACGGACAACCCCTACGGGAAAGACAACGTAGCGGTAAAAACTGTGTACGAGCTTTTCACCAGAGAGGACAAGTCGGTGGGGTACCAGTACAATTACGTGCCATTGGTTACGCCGCCGGCGATTGTATTGGCAACCGGGCAAAAGCACACGACAGAGAACAAGCTTTACGGGCACGGGCAGGTACTGCTTAGGCCGCTGGGCGAATTCTTCGGCAGCGTCATACCAAAGACCAACGAGTATCCTGCTTTGTCTGAGGAAGTCGGCATAGTGCCGGATCAATGGCGCGAGCACCTGCCTTTCGCCGCAACGGCGTCGGCAGAGGGCGACTTCGACGGCGGCGGCAAGAAAGGCCAAGTCGTTACAGTCGGCATTGCAAAAGAGCCGGATGCAAACCTGAGTGTGCCAGCTGCGTCATGGAAGCTTGCAAACTCCCTGACGGGCGGGCTGTACCTTTATTTCACAGACCCGGTAAGTGGGCAGACCAGCTCTAGGCTAGAGCTTATGGCGCCGGGCCAGACCATCGGCAACGGAGAGGGGGACCTTGACGACCTGCCGTACCTGATGCAGAACTACCTAAAAGTGACAGCGGGCGATTTCGATGGCGACGGCATCGACGAAGTGGCGGTCTACATACCGGAGAAAGGCGGCACAAAAGGAGGCTCCCGGGTCGAAGTGTATAAACTCCAAAAAGCGGTCAGCGACGCTGACGACGTGTACTTGAACACGGAAAAATGGTCTCTGGCATGGACACACCCACTGAAGGAAGTGACGTATGTTTCAAATATGGTTTCGCTGCTTTCCGGCGACTTTACGAGAGACGGCGTGGACGACCTAGCTGTGACTTGGGGCTACTTCTTCGGGGACGACCTTAATAGGAACGAGTCCAGCCAGGCATGGGTGCTCTTTGGCCACAAGAACAACATGCTCCAAAAGGGCGTTCAGCTGCCACTTGAGGCTAGGGACGATTCCGGGGCTTTGACTACAGTGTCAAGGGCCGCTTTCGCCTACGGCGACGTTAACGGCGACAACGTTGACAACCTTGTCATGGGCGGTCAGCTCGCTTCAGACATAGGCAAGGGCAATTTGAACACCAGGTACGTCGGTATTTACGATTTCGACGGCACTGGCTTCAGCCTGATCGACAGCAAGAACGTCAACGTGCTTGAGACGGACGACAACGGCAGCTTGATGCACAAAGACGTATACACTTTCTTCAGCAGCCCGGGCTGCGTGGCAAACGTCTGCACCGTAAGGCCCGAGGGCATGGAAGGCGACCTGTGCATATATTTGGACAGCATACTGATAGCCTACGGCCGTGAGGGCTTGAGCATAAAGGCTGTGATGGACGAAAACAGGATGAGCATGGTGGGCGGCGGCCCGCTTACGCCTTACTACGTAGAATACGGGGTACAAGCGGCAGATTTCACAGGAAGCGGCACGGAGGCTCTGAATGTAATGCAGTACATCCTGCCAGTAAAAACCAGCTATTTGGATCCATTCAATTGGTTCACATGGTTTTACCGTTGGCTGGGCGAATTTTATTCGGCTCCCTACCAAAGGAACCTCTATCACAGAGTCATGGGCGACGTGGCGAGGCTGGACTTGGTGGATTCCAGCTTTTCGCTCTGTACGCCTGACACGGACTTCGATTCTGCTGTCCTAGAGTACACCGGCGAGCACTATGTAATGTACTCCGACCCCAAGGTGCTGGCAGTGCTGGCTTCCCCTCCGTACTTCTCAGACCTTGACAACGACGATCTTGGAGGCAATTACATGGGTTCGTCCACTTCGTATTCGTCCACCAAGGGCACCGGCACTGGAACCAGCCATACGGACACCTTTAATTTGGGCGGTTTTATTTCAATTGAGACGGAGTTCTCGATCTTTGGCATCGGGGCGAAATTTCAGACAGAGCTGGCCTACACCCATGGCTGGACCTGGGAAACCAGCAAAACGTCAACATTGGAGCAGACCATCACATACAGCACCTTGGCAGGCCAGGACACAGTGGTTCTGTACTCCATCCCCATGGAAGTGTACGTCTACCAGTCCACGGTGCCTCTTATTGGCGACGACGGCCTGCCCGTCCTTGACGGCAGCGGCAACATGACCTACGACACGCAAAAGATGGCGGTGAACCTGCCTCATGACGCATGTATAGTTACGATGGCGCTTGACGCGTACGAGGACATAGCAAAAGACTACCCAGTGCTGCCGCAGGTGTCCGGCACGATATTCAAGCACACGATAGGCGAGCCCTGGACGTACCCTGCGGGCAGCGGCGGCTACAAGGAACCCATAGTGTACGACGGGGACTGGAGCCGCGTGGGATTTGGCCTTGGTTCGCAGACCCAAGAGCTGGCCATGACCGAAGAGAACACCAAGGGAATGACTCATACAAACACGGTTGACTTCAAGATTGGTGCCGGGCCGAAGTTCGGCAACACGTCCATTGTGGTGGGGGTCATACTGGGGTATGAAGGCACTTCCGGAAAGGTTACCATCAACACCGTCGGCAAGAGCTTTTCCGGGGAGATCTGCGACATGCCCAGGGCAGCCGAGGAATACGGCTACGGCATGTCTTGGAAAATATTCAGCTACACCTTCAACAAAGGCGCCAGCATGGAGTTCCCTGTGGTCAACTACCTAGTACACGACGTGACCGCGCCACCCATACTCCCGCCTGACTTCAAACAAAACATCGAGCTGACCACGGACAGCCAGATAGCGCTTGAGTGGAGCTACAAAGGCGCCGCTGCAGGCTTCCAGCTTTACCGCTACTATTCGTTCCCGGACGGCACCGGGAGCTATGAGCTGGCTTTTGTCAGGGCGAGCGACGTCCTCTATGCCGAAGACGGCATAAGGTACTACCGTTTCATCGACGAAAACCTGAACCCGTATTCGGAGTACTACTACCAAATCCAGACAATAGGTACGGTTCAGCCAAACACCAGCATCAAGAGCCCGGTTCTTTCGGCAATGACCAAGAGCGAGCGCGGCTACCCACAGCTTAGGATTGACATCGACCCGCCTGTACCAGACCCGGACTACCCGTTGAACATGCTGGTGTACCCTGACGGGCGCTACACGATAACGGCAGTGGTCGAAAACCCATGGGACTACAAGGACGGAAACAACATAAACTACCAGTGGCAGAAACTGGTTGACGGCGCTTGGACCGATGCGGAACGCAGCACAGCCAAGAACCCCGACGTGCTCGTTTTCCAGAACGCAGGCACTGGCGACAAGGGCGAATACCGCTGCCGGGTCAACGTCATATATTACGATTCGGTGGCGGCGCAAGAATACTACATATCAGCCTATTCGGAGTCGGTGACAGTGGACTATTCAAAGCGCTCTGCGGAAATGAGCCTTGCCGTGTCTGACAAGGCAGGCAGCAGCCAGTCCCCGATGATAATCGCAACCGTTGCGAGCACCCATCCAGGCCACAACGTGGTGCCGGCAGGCCTTGTCTACTTTGAAATAATAGGGGCGGACCTTGTGAAGCATTACGTAGCAGGCAGGCTTGACACAGAAGGTAAGGCTACGGTGAGCCTTGACTACGACCTGCCG
>WRJV01000116.1 GCA_009778415.1 Clostridiales bacterium
AACGACGACACCTTTGAGAAAGCCCTCAAAGCCGGCGTTGAGCTCATCGCCGGCTGCGTTGACATCGACCGGGTCCACATCTGGAAAAACGTGACGGTAGGCGGCGCCCTCTACTACTTGAACCTGTACGAATGGGTCGGGCCCCGCGTCAGCCATATGCAAACCGCGCCGCCCAAAGTCAAATACCTTTACAGCAACACTCCCGAGCTCGCGGAAAAGCTGACTCGCGGCGAATGCATAAACGGCCCGCTGCCGACGCTGCACAAACGCGAACAGGCCGAGCTTGAGCCCTTCGGCATAAAATCAGTCTTGATGGCTCCGGTGCATTTTCACGGAAGCTTCTGGGGGTTCGTCAGCTTTGACGACTGCCACTCCGAGCGCACGTTCAGCGACGGCGAAGTGGACATCCTGCGTTCTGCAAGCTTGATAATGATTGCCGTCATCAACCGCATGGAGCAGGCAGCCAAAATCATTGCGGCCCACGACCGGTCGAGGCTCATGCTGGATGCGACGCCATTGTGCTGCAACCTTTGGAACGAGAACCTTGAAACCTTCGACTGCAACGAGGCGGCTGTCAAGCTCTTCGAATTGAGCGGCAAGCAGGAGTATCTGAGAAGGTTCTCAGACTTGTCCCCCCAGTTCCAGGCTGACGGGCAGCCCTCCCAAGACAGGATCGTCGAATGCGTCAGCGAAGCCTTCCGCGAAGGCTTTTTCCAATTGGAATGGATGCACCAAAAATTGGATGGCACACCGATGCCAGTGGAAGTGACACTGGTCCGCGTAAACTATGAAGACGGCCAAGTCGTCGCAGCCTATTCGCGGGACCTTCGGGAATACAAGAAAATGATGGGGGAAATCGAACACCGTGGCAGCCTAATGCGCACGGTGAACCGCGCAGCCACCCTCTTGCTCAGATCAGGCCTCGACGAGTTTAATGACGAAATGCTGAACTGCATGGGCATGATGACCGAGGCCGTCGACGCCGACCGCATGTACATCTGCAAAAACAGCAGTATCGACGGCAAGCTCTACCGCACCCGGCTGTACGAATGGCCAAGGGACAAAAATCACGAGCAGTCAAGCGATGCTGCAAAGCTCATACCTTACAGCGACATCCCTTGGCTTGAAGAAAAGCTGAACGGGGAGCATTGCATCAATGCCATGGTGAGGGACATCCCCCTTCCGGAGCAGTCTCGCTTTTCATCCGAAAGCATATTGTCGCTGCTGGTGGTGCCGGTATTTTTGAGGGACGAGTTCTGGGGGCTGGTCGGCTTCGACGATTGCCACCATGAGCGCATATTCTCCGAAAATGAAGTTGCCATGCTCCGCTCCGGCAGCCTGCTCATCTCCCACGCGCTGCTCCGCAACGAAGTGATGCAGAACATAGTAACCACTGCCGCCAAGCTGGAAGACGTCAGCCGGGCAAAAAGCAATTTCCTTGCGAACATGAGCCACGAGATCAGGACACCGCTAAACGCCATTATCGGCATGACGAGCATCGGGAAGTCCGCGCCGGATTTGATCAGGAAGGATTACGCGTTCGAGAAAGTGGAAAGCGCTTCCTCCCACCTCCTTGGCGTCATCAACGACATACTCGACATGTCGAAGATAGAGGCCGGCAAGCTTGACCTGTCCCTTGAAGAATTCAACTTTGAAAGGATGATCCAGAAAGTCGTCAACGTGGTCAGCTTCCGCATCGAGGAAAAACGTCAGAGGTTCACGGTGTACATCGACAGGGCGATCCCAAAGAACCTGATCGGCGACGATCAGCGCCTTGCTCAGGTAATCACCAATCTGCTCTCAAACGCTTCAAAATTCACCTCTGAGGAGAAGCCCATACACTTTGACGCATACTTGGCAGGCGAAGACGACGGTATTTGCACCCTTGAAATCTCAGTAAAGGACTCGGGCATAGGCATAAGCCCGGACCAACAGTCCCGGCTGTTCGCTTCTTTTGAGCAAGCGGAAAACAACACCTCTCGCAAATTTGGCGGAACGGGCCTGGGCCTTGCCATATCAAAGCATATAGTCGAGCTGATGGACGGGAGCATCTGGGTCGAGTCTGCGCTTGGCATGGGTGCCACGTTCACGTTCAACGTAAAGGTGCAGCGCGGGCCGGAAACGAGCGTGAACCCACTGCACTCCGACCTGGACCTGGCAGGCATACGGCTGCTGGTTGTGGACGACGAGCAAGATGCTCTTGACTGCTTCGTCAACATAGCTGAACAGCTGGGGATAAAATGCGACGTAGCCTCCTCCGGCGAGGAGATGTTTCGATGCATGGACAGCAACCCCCCTTACGACATATGCTTCGTCGATTGGGACATGCCAGACACCAACGGCATCGAGCTGGCGCGCCAAATCGTGTCGCGCTACCAGTTCAGTCCGAAGATCGTCATGTTGTCGGCGACCGACTGGAGCAGCATCGAAAAAGACGCCAAAGCAGCCGGCATTGCCAAGTTCTTGCCAAAGCCGCTGTTCTCTTCCACCCTCGCGGAATGCCTAAACAAGTGCCTGTCAAGCATTACGGTGCCGGCAGCCTGGGACGAGCCGGACGAGCTGCTGTCGTTTGCCGGGCGCCGCCTGCTGCTTGCTGAAGACGTGGACATAAACCGGGAAATCGTGCTGGCCCTGCTGGAGCCGACCCAAATCGACATCGAGTGCGCCGAAAACGGCGAGGAAGCTTTGAGCTTGTTCTCTGCCGAGCCTGAGCGCTATGACTTGATTTTCATGGACGTGCAGATGCCGGTATTGGACGGGCTCGAAGCCACGAGGCGCATCCGCGCGCTTGACTCGGATTACGCAAAAACAGTGCCAATCGTAGCAATGACCGCCAATGTCTTCCGCGAGGACATTGAGAAATGCCTGAGCGCCGGCATGAACGGCCATATTGGCAAACCCATCGACCTTGACGAGGTGATGGAAAATTTGCAGTATTATTTGCTTGACAACGCATGAGTTTTTATATATAAACAGGAGGTATGCGCAAATGAAAACCCCGATACTCCGCTATGAAAAAGGCGAGGGCGCAAACAAAAGCGAAAGCAACACCATGAAGTACGGCGTTGCATGGAACGACAGCTTCAAACTGGGCAACGAGCAGGTGGACGAGCAGCACCGCAAGCTGTTTGAAGTCGTCAGCAACCTGGTGGCCGCCCACATGGAAGGGCGCGACGCCGAAAAGCTGCAGGAAACCTTGGATTTTTTGGCTAACTACACTTGCAAGCATTTTCAGGACGAAGAGGCGCTGCAGGTCCGGTACGGCTACCCTGACTATGAAAGGCACAAGCAGCTTCACGAGGACTTCAAGGTTACTGTGGACGAGCTGGTCCAGAGGTACTCGGCCAGCGCCTCCACCGCAGAGCTAAGCAGCGACGTGAACAGGATAGTGGTCAGGTGGCTTGTCAACCACATCCAGCGGGAAGACAAAAAGATAGTCGAGCACATCCGAAAGACGGCAGCGCAGCTCATATGAAAGCAGATTTGCACACTCACTCCGTTTTTTCAGACGGAAGCTGCACGGTGGCTCAGCTGGTCGCCATGGCAAAAGAAAATGGCCTTGACGCAATCGCGGTCACGGACCACGACACGCTTGACCACCTGATTGAAATTCCTGCCGCCGAAAGCATACTGGTCGTCGGGGGTGTGGAGATATCAGCCGAGCACCGCAAAACCCGCACCAGGGCCCATGTCCTCGGCTACAGCATAAAGCACCCGGAAATAGTCACCGCCCTCACTCAGCCGCTTTTGGAAGCGCGCAGCCGGAATTCGGAAAAACAGGCAGAAATCCTTCGCAGCATCGGATTCTTCATAGATATGGACCGCATTGCCCGCGCCGGAGGCAAGTACCTCTACAAGCAGCACATCATGGAATGGCTTGTTGCGACGGGGCAGGCGCCGGACATGTTCGGGCATTTCTACAATGAGACCTTTAAGAACAACGGCCCGTGCGCCTTTGACATCGAATACATCGACGTCATCGAAGCCGTACTCGCAATAAAAGAAGCCGACGGCCTCGCCGTGCTTGCACACCCGGGGGAGCAGCAGAATTTCCATCTGATACCTGAGCTTGCAGCATGCGGCCTTGACGGCCTGGAACTGAACCACCCGAAGAACAGCAGCGCCGACAAGGCGGCAATCCGCAGCCTGGCACGGGAGCACGGCTTGTTCATGACAGGTGGCAGCGACTACCACGGGGAGTACGCCTCAAGCGCAGCCCGCGTCGGGCAGTGCTTGTCTGACGAAAGCGGGGCGC
>WRJV01000117.1 GCA_009778415.1 Clostridiales bacterium
GAAGAAAGCCTGCGCGCTGCCGTACCCGACAAGGCGGCCTTTGAACAGGTTGCGCCACAGCAGTATTGCTGGGACCTGTGTGCCGCTGTGGGTACCGGAGCCGACCATTGCCACCACTATGTCGTAGGTCTGCACCGAGCCCACGGTAGCCAGCACTACGCACACCTTGATGACCGGCGCCAGCAGCGGTATGGTCACGTGCCATGTGGCTTTCGCCCCCGTCGCGCCGTCTATCATAGCGGCCTCGTAATAGTCGGTTGAGATCGACTTTATCCCGGCGTACAGTATGAGCATGTGGTAGCCGACGTACTGCCAGATTGCCGCGAATGCCACGCACAAAAAAGCGGTGCTTGGATTCGTCATCCAGTTGAAGTGAAAGTCTGGCACCCCAAAAGCGCGGACTAAAGCGTTCACCATGCCCACGTCAGAAGAAAAGACATAGTAAAACAGCTTGCCTATGACGGTTGCGGCGATGACCACCGGTATGAAGTAAATCGTCCGAAACGCCTTTTCCCCCGGTACGCCTTTCGCAAGCTTGTTGGCCAGCAAAAAAGCTATCGGCAGCTGGACGAAAACCGAGCCGACGATCAATATCAGCGTGTTTTTCAGCGCCTGCGCGAAGAGCGGGTCGTTCGTAAACAGCCTCTTGTAGTTGTCAAAGCCTGTGAAGTCCATTTTGGAGAACCCGTTGTAGTCAAAAAAGCTGTAGTACCCCGTAATGAACAGCGGAACTATCGCAACTACAAAAAAAACCAGCAACGCAGGCAGTACAAACGCGGATATAGTCCACTTGTTTGATAGTATTCTGTCCACACCATTTCTCCTATATTGCGGGCTGTCGCCCACAATAAATTCGGAGCCGCTTATGGCAAGCGGCTCCGAAAACCTTTAAATCAATCGAATATTTCTGTGTATGCCTCCATGAACGACTTGACGTCAGCCCTGGAAGTCAGCAGGTTCTGGCAAGCGTCGATGTGCAGGTCAGCCAGATCGCCGGGCAGGAACGTGTCCCAAGCCACGAACCCGTCAACCATCGAGTTTGCCAGCGTGGACACCTCTTTGCCCAGCGGCGAAAGCCCGCTCTCATCCACCGGGAATTCGTAGGCGGTAAAGCCCTCGCCTATCTCGTGCTGGTGGGTAGCCAGCGCCACGCTCAGTTCGTAGGCGAAATCCGTGGCCACATCCGGGTATTTCGTCGCCGCGTTTACAAAGTAGCCGTCGATGAAACCTCCCACGTAATCCGTGTCGTTGCCTTTTCCGCCAGGCACTAGCGGAATGGGCAGCGCCTTGACTTTTCCGGCTATGACCGAGTCTTCGTCGGTGTAGATGGAAGTCGTGAACCAGCTCCCGGTCAAGCGCATCGCCGCTGCGCCGGACAAGAACTGCACGTTTGACGTCATCTCGTCGATTTCAAGCGGGCTCTTGCCGAAAGCGCCTGCCTTGTTCATCTCAAGCATCTTGGCGGCAGACTCTTCAAACCCCGGGTTGTCTGCAAACCCGCTCATGGTGTCCAAAACCACCGACTCGGCCGCTGTGCCCACGATGCGGTTCACCAGCGCCTCAAACACGAAAGCCGCCTGCCATCCGTCATCGACGCCGCCCCCAAGGGCTACAGGGATGATCCCTGCGGATACGAACTTCTTGCAGGCGTCCAGCCACTCGTCGTAGGTGCTCGGCAGGGCTACGTTGTTGTCTGCGAAGACTTCTTCGTTGCAGTACAGCACCATCATCCACGAAGCCAGCGGCAGGCCGTAAAGCTTGCCCCCGTAGCGGTAGTTGTTGTCGGCGCCGTGCTTGATCGCAGCGACTTTGTCAGGGCTCAGGTAGTCCTCGACGCACAGCAGCTTCCCTGCGTTCACAAGGTCTCCGGCACGGCCCGCCCCCCAGTAGGAGAACACGTCGATGTTTGCCGCAGAGCCCGAAAACTCGGTCAGTATTTTTGTCTTGAAGTCGGCGTCCTGCAGGATGTGCTGCTCGATTTTCACATTGGAGTGCGCACTCTCGTAGTCGGCGATCGCCTTCTCTGTGGCTATCCTGTTTTCATCGTTCTCGTCGATGTAGATGTGCCACAAATTGAGGGTGATCTGCTCCACGTTCGCGTCTCCGCTCGCGCCTTCGCCAGTGTCCCCGTTCGTATCTGCCGGCGGGGCAGACGATGTGCATGCCGAAAACATGAATACCATCATGACGACCAATAGCAAAGCTAATACCTTATTTTTCATTTCATCTCCTCCATATTTCGATAATCGGTTAGTAAAAATTTATGCATAACTAATACTACCAAAACGGTCATGATGTGTCAATGCCTTTTCGTCATTAAAACGAAAATCCCCCCCGCCAAAGCGGCAGGGAAGCTTGCAATTGCCAGCATCCGGCGCACGCCGAGCATCTCGGACAGCAAACCGCAGACCGGGTTTGCCAGCATCATCGAAATGCTGTACGCTGACTGGCTTATGATCAGCCCTGCTGCCAGGTAGCTCTTGTCTACGCGTTTGGACATGAACAGCACCTGGCCGGGAATGACCAGCGCAAACGACACGATCTGGAACAGGCAAGCCAGATAAGCCTGCACAACGCTGAAGGACATGGCAAACGCCAGGTTTTTCAGAAAAAAACCGAAAAAACCGATCGTGAGCAGGAGCTCCGGCCCCGTCCTGCTGCTCAGCTTTGTGAAAAAAATCATTACGACAAACTCCACAGCCGCCATGATGAAGAACATGACCCCCAGTTCTGCCGGGCTGCCGCCTATCTCCGCGACCAGCGCCGGGAGGTAGGTGGATATGGAGGCGAAAGTCGCTCCAAGCAGAAACGAGCTTGCGGTCATGTACAAAAAATACCTGTTCCCCGCAAGGTAGGCCACCGATGCCCTTACGGTCATATTGTCCACGGATTTCTGTTTTTCGGGGTTGGAAAGGCCAAAAACCGCAAGCATCGAGACTGCAAAGACCGCAGCCATGAAATAAGACGCGGCGCTGTTTCCCTTGGCTGTGAACAGCTGCCCCAGCACCACCGAGAAAACCGCGTAGGATATCGACCCCACCGCCCGGACCTTGCCATAGTCCACGTTGCCCAGTTTTGCCACCCATGAGTCCATGATGCCTCCTAGGGAGCGGGAATAGCCCACCGCAAGAATGGAAAACGCCGCCACGAACAGCTTGGAAGACGAAAACACGAACAAAAACGGCAAGCTTGCCGCCATCACCACAAATCCGCTTATTATAATCTGTTTCAGCACGTTGTACCTGTCAGCAAGGTACCCTGACGCCAGCTGGAAGACCAGGCCGCTGAACATGGGCAGCATCATTACGACGCCGACCTCAAAATCCGAGTAGCCGAAGTCCCTCAGAAACATGGGGTAGTACCCGCCAAATATCAGGCAGGTGGCAAAGAACCCCCCCATCAGCACAGAAAACTTCGTAGTCTCGTTTTTCATCTGCTGTTGCCTTTCCTCGTTTATTGCCGGGGTTTCCCGTAGTGCATGTAAAGGTCCATCTGGTCGAGTATGTCTATCGTGCCGTCGCCGTTGAAATCGCACATGCTTGCGGAGATCGGCTCGCCCCTGGAATCATTGCTCTTTATAAAGGTGTCCCAGCCCGGGCTTTTGTTGTTGAAACCGCCGTAAAGCAGCAAGATGCACAGGTCCAGCGCATCGACGGCGCCGTCCCTGTTCAGGTCGTACTTGGAGAAGGTCCGCCAGTCTATGTTCGTCGCCGCTTCGCCGTCTTCAATGAGTACGCCGTGGTAGTACGTCACTTTCTCCTCTCGGTCAAAAGCGCCTATCACCACTTTCGCAAGCACCAGGGCCGCATCGCCCGTAGCCTTGGTGGCGAAAATCAGCTTGGCGATGTCCGCAGAGGCCTGCGACGTGAAGCCTGCGCCGCCGCCGGCCAGGTAGGCAAGCGTCACCGTCCCCTTCCATGCGCTCCCCCCCACGTTCTTCCAACTGACACCGCTGATTACCGCAAACCCGGAAAGCGGCTCAATGCCGATGCCTTCCAGCATATTGCCGTCCACCACGACGGTGGCTTCAACTGTCAGCACGTCCTCAGCCTTCCGCAGCGACAGGGTGAACTCGGCGTCCTTGTCGATGTCGATATCGGCATCCACGCTGACGCTGGCAAACGTCGAAACCTCGCTTAGGTCGATGCGGGCCTTGGCGGCCAGAAGGTCGGCGGAAAGCGTTACCTCGGCCTTTTGCGCTTCGGTCAGCCCTGCGTACATGCTGTACGCTTCATAAACCCTGCCCTTGTCCCTTTCCGCCCTGATCTTCCTCAG
>WRJV01000118.1 GCA_009778415.1 Clostridiales bacterium
CCCATATGGCACTACATTGTTGATAACGACGGGTTTCAGAATGGAAAAAAAAGATACCACATAAATGAAAATGACTTGCCTGAACTTGAAGCAGGGTACAGAAGTATCGTAATACAAAATAAAGCTGAGTTTGTACAATCTGAAAAGCTTACAGAAGATACTTTCTTTACTTTATGTTCCGAATATTACCTACGAAAGGTACGCCCTACTGAAATTGAAAAGGCACCGTTTGAAGCAATTCTTGATGAGGTTGAGGCGCTTATATCATCTGCGCTAAGTGAGGTGTAACGAAATGCAGCTTGAACAAATACGGATAATGATTCCTGATGAACTAATTGAATATGCAGACTATGCAGAAGAGTTCTTCGATTTTCTGCCAAACAATCAAGGCTTGACGGAAGAATTCCTATATGCTCACCAGCATACTCAAAAAGAAACTATCGGAGTTTATAGCACATCGGATCAGAAAGTGGGAGTTCTGGACTATTGTGAGGAAATATGCAGACTCTTTAGTGTATTGCAGGGACCCTTGCTTATTGTTGCTAGGAAGGGGTACGCAGGACGCCTCTATGTTGCGGCGGATAGAAACTTAATAATTCATGAAGATGCCTACGCGGTAGCTCCAAAAATTGAATATGCTGAAAAGATTAATATAGATTGGTTCGCTCAACATTATAGTATAGAATTTCAGGCAAATAGAACATCAACGCAAGGTATAGGGGATTTTCCCAGAGAAAGATTCAAGAAGATGAAGGTTGTGATACCCAAGATAGAATTTCAAAATGAACTTGCAGACATATATAAAAGACGCAACACAATTGTCAAGCAATGGAGAAATCTTCAGAACACCATCGAGACGAGTGTTGATGCTATAATAACAAGACATAAAGTGACTTAGGGATTCGCATCGCAAATAAAAAACAAGAGCCACCCATAACTATTACAGTTTTTCGTAAAACCGCTTAATGGCCGCTGCGGCTTCGGCTCTTGTCGTCGCCTTTTGGGGCCACAGCCTTTCGTCGCCGCTGCCGGTTATGATGCCCCTGCTGCAGGCCCAGTCGAGTCCTTCGCGCATATCGGGTGATATGGTGAAAACGTCTGCGTAATTGTCTGCTCCGGGTAGGCTGCCGTTCGCCGCCCCTTTGCCAGAATAAACGGCATAGCGCCACAGCATGTCGGCCATCTGCTCGCGGGTCGCAGGGTCTTCCGGACCGAACCCCCCGTCGCTGTTTGCTTGCGCGATATTGCTTGAAAGCACCCATTCTACCGCAGTCTTGTACCAGCGGTTGCCGACGTCCGGCGGCAGGCTCTTGCTTTCGTCAAAATCAGGCATGCCTGCCATATTGTAGATCGTATTTGCCAGCATGGCGCGGCTCATGGTTTTGTTCGGCTCGAAGAGGCCGTCTGCCGTGCCCCGCATGACTCCCTTCTCATGGACGTACAAAACACAGTCAAAATACCACGAGCTTTCAGGCACGTCAGTGTACAGCGAGTACGCTTTGTCGCTTTCTATCGTCAGCGCGCTTGTGAAGAAGCGCGGCAGCTTGTCCGTCAAAAACTCCACAGTGCCCGTGTTTTTGTCGTAAGCGCAAGGTATCTCATGCACTTTTCCAGTGTCGTCCACAAAGTAGAGCGTGAACGAGTAGGCGAGCTGCCCGTCTTCAGGGGTGTACGGCATTTTGACCGTGAACGCATCAGTGAACCCGCTTAGGGTGGCGTCGGAAAGTTCGACCTCTATGTCAAACCTAATCTCAAAAGACCTGAAAAACGGCGCTGAATAATTAGTCAGGCTGATCTTGCCGATAATGCCGCATTCCCCTCCGAGCCCCTTGAAATACCTACATCCTGTAAGGTTGTCGATGATGTCGCCTACAGTGACATTGTATTCGGTGGTTTTGAATATCTCTTCTATGTCGGCGTTCACCTTCGCTGTCTGCTCATCGCTCTGGTAGAAATTGCTAGTGTCCCAGCCGTTGTCAGTCAGGTAGTTGTTGAACAGCGTCCGCCCGCCGCCCCGCTGGTAGCTGATGTCCTTCGCGTAGGAAAAAGCCAGCCCTTTGATGAACGCGATATCGGCGGTGTCCGTGCTGCTGTCCCTGCTTTTCAGGTAAAGGAACCTCGACACGCCGTTGCACAGCGCAAGCCCGATAGCGTTGCCCACCGTGTTCCAACTGCTGTATGAAAGCAGCATGCTCATCTCGCATTCCCTTATCATACGAAACTCAAGGTTGCCGCTGTACGCTCCGGGGTTTGAATTGATCAGTATCGTTGGCACCCCCTTTGAAATGTTGCCGTTGATGTAGTCGATGACCCTGTTGATGTATTTCGCGCTGAGTATCGACTGCTCGGGCTGCGTCAGCACCGCTATTTCAATATCCGCGCTTTCGGTGTCGGTCAGATGGACGCCAATGCTTTCTAAATGCTTGTTCACATTGTCCCTGACTGTTTCCATGTCGTAAGCAGAGCCGGCAGAAGCCTGTTCCGTATCACCGAAATACACGACAGCCGCGTTTACGTCATAGCCGTAATAATCTATCATCAGGCTGAGCGCTGCCATCATCCCGAGCTCGTCCGTGCCCGAATAAATCAGCCCCCTGCCGTCAAGCTTCTTTTTGAGGTAGTTCACTTCGTTGGTCTGTATGGTGTTTTCCGAGCTTGAATCGTCCACGCCTATAAAGTATTTGATGTTGCCGGAAACGTCCTTAGTCAGCATGTAATCGATGAGGTTCAGTTTGCGTTCCCTCACCCTGAGCATTTCCTTTACAGCCTTTGAATAGCCGGATTTTACGCGGATGTCCCTTGACCCCTCGTCTTTGCCGTACCCCCAGACGATTCGGCTTATGTTAAGCGCAGAGCCTTCGAGGATTTTTCTTGGAACCAAACTGTACGACCGCAGATAATTGTACGTCTCAAGCGTAGCCTCGTGGTAGCCTACCGTGCATGTAGCCAGCCTCGCCACAGTATCCACTATGTAAACGTGGTTGTTCTTTGAAAGGTCTATGACCGCGTCGATCATTTTGTACTCGGCGTCGTACCGTTGCTTTGATATCTCTCTGGAGTTTACAAGGCCGCCCGAAAGGAGCTGGTCGAGCGAAATCACAAAATAATCCGTGACTTCGTCCATTTCGGAAATCCATTCCATCAGCTTCTTGCTGTCGCCGAACTGTTTGCCGTTTGAGTTGAGCGGCTGCCCGTCGAGCCGCGTCGTGTATAAGTCTGCGTCCGGCATCACGACTTTAAACCCGGCGGATTCAGCTTCGTAAATCACCCTGTCGACGTTGACCGGGCGGTTGTCCAGCGGCATATAGGCCAAAATGGGTTCAGCACCGGCGCTGACAGTTTCGCTTGTCGAAAAAACTGGCGCTGCTGTAGCAACCATGGCTGCACAGAGCAGCAAACTTATCGCTTTTCTTTTCATTTGACGTTGTCCCTCATTTACACTTTCTTTTTATTAAACGCAGAAGGCACAAACCGGTAAGCTTCCTTTTTGTCCATTTTCGTTATGTACCTTGTGGCAATGCGCTCGCCGCAGTTTGGGCAAAGCAAGGCACCGTGGTATTTGGAAAAGTCAATCGTGCCATCAACGATCCTGTCGTTGTACATCTTCACAAAATTGCTCTCGCCAACCTTCTGGTAATTTGCAATAAAATACTTGCAGTGTGCGCAGCTGACCTTTAAAATATGGCTGCCCCTGATTTTCCGGCAGTTCGGGTTTTTGTATATTTCCATTAGCTGGCTTCTGCACCGTTCCCAATTATCCGATCCGCTATGTCTACGAATTTTGACACATCCGCTTCGTGAAGCGGGTGGTAAAGCGACAGTATGCGCACTATATTCAAGCCATTTTTCTGCAAGTAGCCAAAACTCCGGGCAGAATGCCATTGGTAATAGGCCAGTATCCAGCCCGCCCAGTATTCGGCGCTCTTGTCGGTGTCCTCTGACGGCTGAATGTCGCTTCGTATTCTAAACGTCCTGAAAATGACCTCGGACGCCAGTTCCGGTCCAGACAAGCCGGCGACATATTTAGGGTTCCCTTTTTCAAAAGCCTGGGCGACTCCTGATATGATGAAGTGGGTGAAAAACTCCTCAGCATCGTACCCGCAGTCGTTTACCGCATAATCGAACATGTCGCCGAGATTGTTCATAGCGTCATTCAGGTATGTTTCGTCGTATGCGTTCGTCATCGCTGTTCCACTCCCCTCTCAGAATATCCATCAGGTATACGGAATCGGCGGCTCGGTCTCGTCCCCGCTCTTTGCGATAAGCGTTGCGCGCCTCTCTG
>WRJV01000119.1 GCA_009778415.1 Clostridiales bacterium
GACGGCAAGCCCGGTGGGGGGATATTTTTTTGCGCCTTTGTATGGTATAATACTGGAATCCGTTATTTGACGCATGGAGAAAAAACATGAGCGAGCATACGCATACGCATACGCATGCAAATACTAAATCGGTCATAAACCGCCTCTCGCGGGCGATCGGGCATTTGACTGCGGTGCGGAACATGGTTGAGCAGGGCCGTGACTGTTCCGAAGTGCTGATTCAGCTTGCCGCAGTGCGTTCCGCAATAAACAAGACCTGCGAGGTGATTTTGAAGGACCATCTCGAACACTGCGTCGTCGATGCGATAAGCTCAGGCGACAGGGAAGCCTTGGAGGATTTGAACAGGGCTGTCGAGCTGTTGATGAAATGAGGTAGCCTATGGGAATTGTTGACGCTTTTGACTGCACCACCGAAGAAATATTGAAACCCTCCTGCATAACAGGGAGGATTGACGGGTTCCCGGAAACCGTCATAGCCACTTTCAACCAGAAATCGGTCGACGTGCTGCTCAAGCTTTGCGAAGCCGAGGTCGCCAGCAGCATGTACGCAGGCGACGAAATACCTGTCTACAAGACATGCTACAAGGGCAAGCTTATGGCTTTTTTCCTATCTTGGCTTGGTGGCCCTGCGACCGTCGGGCTTCTTGAAGAGATAGTCGCGAAGGGCGGCAGAAAAATCCTGCTGTTCGGCTCCTGCGGGTCGCTGGAAAGCAGCATCACCGACGGTCATGTTTTGGTACCGACGGCTGCTTACCGCGACGAAGGGACTAGCTACCACTACGCCCCGGCAGAGGCGGGCGATTTCATCGAAGTCAAAACAGCGGGCAGGATGCTGGAAATGCTGTCTGAACTCAAAGTGCCGGCTATATGCGGCAAGACATGGACGACGGACGGTTTGTACCGCGAGACGCGAAAAAACATGGAGCTGAGGAAACAGGATGGGTGCATAGCGGTCGACATGGAATGCGCGTCCGTGATGGCTATGGCAAGTTTCAGGAATGTTGAAGCCTACCAATTTTTGTACACGGAAGACAACCTCGATTGCGCAGAATGGGAGCCGCGGCTGCTTGGGAACTTGCCGGACAGCTTCCGGGAGAGGTACGTGCGCATCGCGCTTGAAGTGGCGCTGAGGATATAATAAGAAAGGCGGCGATATGAGCAACAACATGGAAAAAGCAGCGGATGCCAATTTCACCCTGTACACGGTCGCCCAGATGCAGGAGGCAGAGCGCCGCGCCGAAACCGAACACGGCATTCCGCTGGCTCAATTGATGGACAGCGCGGGGCGCGGCTTGTCTGACGCTGCGGCTGACATGCTCCCGGATGCCGGCGCAGCAGTGGGGATTTTTTGCGGCAGCGGAAACAACGGCGGCGACGGGTATGTATGCGCCACGTATTTGATGAAAAAAGGGATAAAAGTCCAAGTTTGGGGGATAGGGCACGAAAAACTGCGGGATGGCAGCCTCGCAAAAAACGCAGCAGGCGCTTTTCTTTTGGCAGGCGGCAAAATCAACCCGGTTTCGGCTGAACTGAAAACAGAAGACGTCAGGTGCGGCCTTGTTGTGGACGCGCTGCTCGGAACCGGCATTGGGAGGCCGGTATCCGGCCTTTATGCCCATGCAGTGGGCATTATCAATGCCGTAGCGATTCCTGTATTGTCATGCGACTTGCCGAGCGGAGTGGATGCAGATACAGGACAGGTAATGGGTGATGCAGTCAAGGCAGACAGGACGCTTGTGATGGGGCTGGCAAAAAGAGCCTGCGCATTGCCGCCTGGCTGCAATTGCTTTGGAAAGCAGTCGCTTTGCGACATTGGGCTGCCGCAGCAGCTCGTAGACCAAATATAAAAAATCGGTGTTTTTGCTGGTCAAACCCACTCTTTTAATATATAATATCAAAGAGGCGAAAGGGAGAGGCTTAAGGAGGAGGGTGTTTGTCAATGAAAAAAAATGTCATGGTTTGCGTTACACAGCAAAAGACGTGCGACCGGCTGATCCAGTACGGGCACGACTTTTTGGGGGATGACAACGGCGAGCTTTTTATAATTCACGTAGCCCATTACGAGTTCAAGTTCTTGGGGAGCACCAAAGAAGGCGAAGCGCTTGAGTATTTGTACCAGAAAGCGCTGGAATACGGAGCGAACCTTACAGTCGTGAGGTCGAACCACGTTTTGGACACGCTTGTTGACTTGGTTGAAAAAAACAAAATATCCCATGTCGTATTAGGCGAATCAGGGGAGATAAGAAACGAAAACAACATAATCATGCAATTTGAAAACAAAATCAAGGGGATTGCCGAGCTGATAGTGATTCCGGCAAAGTAAGGGGAAGAGTTAATGAGAATTTTGGCAGTAATTACAGGCATTGCGCTTATGCTTACAGGCGTATGGGCATTTTCGAACAGGGGCACTGTATTTTTAAGCATAGCTTTTGTGTTAGGGTGCGTCATGGTTTTTGCCGGGGTAACCAGCATCTTGGTCTATTTTTTCGCGCCTGGCAAGCAGGACGGTTTTGGATGGTTCTTTGCGGAGGGCTTTATTACGCTGATACTGGGGTGCATAGTGCTGTCCAACCAGCTAGCCACCGATTCCGTGATCCTTGCTTTTTTCGGCATGTGGATTTTGTTCTGCGGAGTAATGAGGATGGTCTCGTCGCTGCATTTGGTTCTTGTCAAGAACAATTCATGGATCGTAAATCTATTTCTCGGGCTAATAAGCGCAGCAGCCGGCGGCTACTCGTTTTTTAACCAGATCGCTGCCGGGTTGCCGCTGATACTGCTGACCGGCGTTTTTTTTATGCTGCAGGGCGTGAACGTCCTAGCTTATGGGATTTTCATCCCAGGAAAGAAAAAAGTGAAGAGACATGGGGGAATCAAACGGGTTTGACAACAAAGACGCAGGCTTAAAAGGCCAAGTGATATCGCTGATCGTTCTGGCGCTCATGCTTGTGACGATTTGGTACATGCTGGACCTTGCACTGCTGACATTCATCATCACCTTTATGCTGTACAACATAGTCGGCAGGCTGCAGAAGCGTTTCAAGGGGTTTTCAAAATACGGGCTGCCATCGGCTCTTGTGCTGGCGCTTGTCTACATGCTGTTTATTTTGCTGCTTGTTTTGGTCAGCATCAACTTTGTGCCAAAAGTCGTGCAGCAGTTTATGGACCTGTCGCGGCAAATAATGAATTTCGACTTCAAAACACTCGAAGCGGTGCTCGACCCCAGGCTCGTCCCGTTTATCAATGATTTCGACATCGCCAGCCTTCTGAATACCGTGGGCAAGATGATGTCGTCAGCAGCGGCCAAGATCGGCCAGTTCAGCCTGAACCTTTTCTTCGCGCTGGTGCTGGGATTTTTCCTGATTGTCGAGAAAGACAAGATCAAAGAATTCGGCGGGAGGCTGGAAAGCAGCAAGATTTCCTTTATCTACAAGTATTTCATGGATTTCGGCGGGGTTTTCGCAAATACTTTCGGAAGCGTCATGAAGGTTCAAGTCACCATATCGTTCATCAACGCAGTGGTGTCGGCTGTCATTCTCACCATAATGGGGTTCCCAAGCGTCTTTGGGCTTGCTGTCATGATGTTTTTCCTAGGCCTGATCCCTGTCGCCGGAGTGGCCGTTTCGCTTATACCTCTATGCACCATAGCGTTTACCACGGGCGGCATCATAAGGGTCGTTGAAGTGATTATCATGATTTTGGTGATCCACGCCTTGGAGGCGTACGTGCTCAACCCGAGGCTGATGGCGAACAGGGTGCGGCTCCCTGTGTGCTTTGTGTTCATAGTGCTGCTTGTCGCCGAGCACTACCTTGGAGTGTGGGGCCTGCTGTTCGGGGTGCCCGTATTCATCTTCCTCATGTCGGTTCTTGAGGTGAACTACGCGATCGACAAAAAAAAGAAGGACAGAGGCAAGAAAGGCACCGTCTAGCGAAATGAGGGGGGGCGTGTCAATTGGACAACAAAGACTCATACTCACCGCAAGAATGCAACGTGTCAGTGAACGGCAGTTTTGCTGCGGAAAGCGGCGCTGGCCGCTATGAGAAAGGGGCAACGGTTGCCATTTCAGCGGGCATTCGGGAAGGCTATGTGTTCTCCGGCTGGAAAACCACCGCGTTCGGATTGACGCTTGACAATACAAACAGCCCTGATGCAACTTTTACGATGCCGACGGGGAATGTGACGATCACTGCGAACTGGACTCGCGTTGCTACGTACAACGTGTCGGTCAACAACAGCTACGCGGATGGAAGCGGCGCAGGCAAGTATGTGCAAGGGGCAACGGTAACCATATCGGCAGG
>WRJV01000120.1 GCA_009778415.1 Clostridiales bacterium
CAAGCTGACGTTTGCCAAGTAGCCCATCGCGTTCAGGATCACTGCCGCAGCGGCGCACACGAAAAATATACCCCAAAACCATTTGTTAGTCTTCATAATTGCTCCTTTCGCTTAGCCTGCATTTCAGAGTCTGATAATACAAGCGGGAAACATACACCTTTTTGTGGCTGCCATGAAACTGCACGAGGCTTGCCGAAGCGAGGTTCCTGTCTATGGACAGGATATGCCTGATGTTGATTATCGTGGACTTTGCGGCGCGGACGAAATGCCCCGGAAGCATTTCAACAAGTTCGTACAGGCGAAATTTGATGCGGAACGAATCGTCCGCAGTGTGCGCATATACGTTTTCACCGCTTGTTTCAAAAAACAGCACATCGTCAAGTGGAAAGTAGTACTCTTCGTTCTTCTTGTAGTAAACGAGTTTTGGGCTGGCAAAAGCCTCGTCCGCTATCAGCTGGCAAATTTTCTGGATCGCCTTTGTCGGCTTTCTGCATCTGATTATAATCTCGTCTTCTGTCAAGTTTTCGACCGTTTCAATGTTTATCTTCATTACTTTTCACCTACGTTTGTCATTATACCATTTTTTTCGGCTGTGAAAAGGGGGTTTCCTTGAGAGGTCCTTAATCGCCGCCAAGAGGTCAGAATTTGGCTGTGATAGGCATTCACGGCTCAATTATACCAGAAGCATTCCGAAAGTCAACGATTTGGCATTTTTTAGGTAAACGATTTGGCATGTCATTTCAGCTACTTGACATTATGTCGGGTGACCGTTATAATTGTTGCAGGAGGCAGGAGATGAACATTAATGACATTTTGAAACAAAAAAACCTGACCAAATACAGGTTGTCGAAAATCAGCGGCGTTCCATACGCTACCGTCAGCGACATCAGCTCAGGCAAAGCGAAAATCGAGAAGTGTTCAGCAGACACGCTGTACAAGCTGGCGAAGGGGCTGGATGTGACTATTGAAGATTTGATTGAAGACAGCATGGAGCATCGCCAGAGCTTCGAAGCTTATAAAAGCACTGTATGCCACCAAGTACGCCATAAGGGCGACATCGACTTTATTGTTGATACGCTTAAGTCAAACGATATACGAAAGCTGTACCAGAAAAAATGGTACCCCGAAAGCCTGTATTTGCTTGCAATGGTTGACTATTTGAGCCATGAGAACGGGCTTCCTGTTTGCGTTGAGTATGACGACCTCCGAGCATCGCGGCTGCATGAACCGATTTTCCCTGCTAGTGTCATCGCTATGAGCACGTTCAGCCGCAGCGAGCGGCCAAAACACGAGAGCTATGCACAATCAATACCCGAGTTTAGACGCTTCAACATTATTGAAAGTGAGGTGCGAAATGTCTTCTGAGGTACCTTTCACCAAGAAAAACTTGGACACCTGCCTTAAGGAGCTGGCAAAAGAATTCCGTAAGTTAAACGGTACAGCAATGTGTGCAGAGATCATTTTGGTTGGCGGCGCAGCGGTTTTGGCTAATTACAGTTTCCGTGAAGCGACATATGACATTGACGCAGCAATAACAGCTTCTTCCGTTATGAAAGAAGCTGTAAACCGCGTTGGCGACAAACTTAACTTGCCAAACGGCTGGCTCAACATGGATTTTCACAGGACAAATTCCTATTCGGACAAGCTGACTGCGGTGTCGTCCTATTACAAAACCTTTTCCAATGTTCTTGCCGTCCGAACCGTTGCCGCCGAATATTTGATTGCTATGAAACTGATGAGCGGTAGGCGGTACAAAAACGACCTGTCGGACATAGTGGGAATTTTGTTTGAGCACCAGAAAAACGGCAAGCCAATTTCAAGGGAAGCCATAGACAACGCAATTTATACCCTTTATGGTGAAACTGCTGTGCTTCCACCAATTTCAAAACAAACGATTGACGACGCTTTTTCATATGGCGACTATGAGCAGGCTTACATGAAAATCCGCGAGAGCGAAAAGCAGTCAAAGGCTATTTTGCTGGACTTTGACAAAACCTATCCCGGAGCTTTGAATGCAGACAAGATTGATTCTATTCTTGAGCAAGCTATGCAGAAAAAGCGCGAAATGGTTTCGGACAAGACCAAGCAGGGCGGCGGCTTATGATATCGCAATTGCTAAAGTGGCAGGAAGAATGCCTGAAATTGTGGGAAGCGAACCAGTACAGGGGGATTGTCAACGCTGTGACCGGCTCCGGTAAAACCGTCCTAGCCCTCAGCGCTGCAAAGCTGCTCTTTGATGCTGACGACAGCAGGCCGCTGAAGGTTAAGATCGTGGTGCCCAAAATATTTTTGACGTACCAGTGGCACGGTGCCATATGCGACTTTTTGAATGTGCCAAGGAGCGATATCGGCTTTTACTTCGGCACCAGCAAAACGCAGCCCCACCGCAAGTTCATGATCTACGTGATTAATTCCGCAAGGTACTCGCTTGCGCGCCACATCACGGAAGACATCAGTAAAGGCGACAGGGTGCTTCTTGTCGCCGACGAATGCCACCATTACGGGGCAAAAGAAAACTCGAAGATCTTCGATTTCATCGACTATGTCCCAAAAGGCGCACCGTACTATACCATAGGCCTCTCAGCCACCCCCTACAGCAAAAAATACAACGAGATTCTCGTCCCTTCACTCGGAAAGGAAATCTACGAGTACACGTTCGCAAAAGCGTTAACGGAAGACGTCATCAGCAAGTTTTCAGTGTTCAACATTTCTGTAGACTTCGACAAGGACGAAGCAGAGGAGTACGAAGAACTGACCGACAAACTGAAAGTAGCGATGAGCAGGCTCAAAAGCAGCTGCCCAGTGCTGCATTTGGCAAGCGGCGATGAATTCTTTGCAATCTTGGAAGACATCATAAACACCGCTGATTCGCAAACAGCGGAGCTTGCAAGGATAGTCCTTACCCTGATCTACCTGCGGAAGGAGCTGGTGTACCTTGCCAGGTACAGGATAGACTGCGTCCTCGACATAGTGCGGCGGGCCAGCAAAGCCGACAAAATCCTCATCTTCAGCGAAAGGATCGAAACGGCTGAAACAATCTACGGCAAGCTTGCTTCGGCTTGCCCCGGCGAGGCGGGGATTTACCATTCAGAAATCCCGCCAGACGTGCGCAAAAATACTCTGCGGCGGTTTGAGGACTGCGAGACCAGGATACTGGTCAGCTGCAAGACGCTGGACGAAGGCCTTAACATTACCGAGGTGGACGTTGGCATCGTCGTTTCGTCCACCGGCAGCAGGAGGCAGCGCATCCAGAGGCTGGGGCGCGTACTTCGCAAGAAGCAAAACGGGCGGGCTGCACGGGTGTACTACTTGTTTGTAAGAAGCGCGTCCGAAGATCGGGGGTTGCTCTCTGAGATGGCGGGCAGCAGCACAAGCGGCCAGATGAACGTCGTCAACCTCAGCTATGACGAAAAATCTCGTGAATTCGTCAACGCTGCTTATCAGGAACTCGTCCGTTCCGTTGTTTATGACATGACAAAAAAAGGCTGCCGCGACGAATTGACCAGTGAGTTTTTAAGGAACGCCGAACTGGGCCTATTAAGCGGTGACTGGCTAATTTCAGAAAGCGAATGCTTGGAAAAACTCAAATCTGCCCCCAGCAAATCCGAAAGAAACTATTACGTAGCCATGCTGCTGCTGGTGAGGAAACGCAGCTCAAACACGTTCTAGCGCGGGCTGTCGCCCTCAACCCAGATGGGGCTCCACCCTTATAATTTGTCAAGATAGGAAATCAACCTGTTGACAATCCTGCCCTCTGAAACTGTGGCGACAACTTCCCCTTTGACGAAAATCGCCCCTCTGCCGTCGCCGCAGGCAACTCCGATGTCTGCTTCCCGCGCCTCCCCCGGGCCGTTTACGATGCAGCCCATCACCGCCACGGAAATGCGCCTCTTGCCCTCAAGCTCCCTCTGCTTTCTGACCGGATCCAGCTTTTCCGAAAGTTCGGCGACGATTTTGTCTAGGTTTACATGAGTGCGCCCACAGGTTGGGCAGGATATGATGTCGATGCCGCAGTCCCTGAGCCCGACCACCTCCAAAAGCTCTCTGGCAAACTGCACTTCCTTGACAGGGTCCCCGGTAAGCGAAACCCTGATAGTGTCGCCTATGCCGGCAAGCAGCAATGCGCCTATGCCGGCCGCTGACTTAAGCTTGCCGCTTTCTGCAGTTCCGGACTCTGTGATGCCTATGTGAAGCGGATGATCAGTCTTGTCATTGAGGATTATGTGCGCGTCGTAGTTCATGCGCACGTCCGAGGATTTTATCGAGACGACAATGTTGTCAAAGCCCATGTCCTCTATCAGCT
>WRJV01000121.1 GCA_009778415.1 Clostridiales bacterium
TGCGTCTAGTGAAGGTTATGATAATACACTCAAGGAATGGGACAGGGAGTCAGGCCAGTGCCTTTGGACAATGCCGCCTTTTTCTGGTGTATTCATAGCAGGTTGCGATTTCAAGGGCTGCCGCTTCTCCTCAAAAGAAATCGAGCGACTGGTGCATACCTATGGCGGCAATGTGCTAAGCCCGATGCTGCATTCCATTCATTCAGAAACTTTGCGAGGCGAGCAAAGGACGATTGACATCTCTCTTGGCGGCGAACCAGTGAAAAGCCTACTGATTGCAGGGCCTAACGGTAGTGGTAAGAGCAGTTTGCTTGCAGGCATAAATCAGGCTGTTGAGGCTGTCCTTAGAAATGAAGCTGCGAAGGAGGTTGCTGTAGCGTTTTCTGACAAGGAGCCTGCCGAAGCAGAGCGCATACTGCGACAGGAGCATGGGGCAGGATACTACCTGTTCAAGTACTTCCAGGCAAAGCATTCCTTTATGAACGTTGCGAATGAGATGCCTTCTGCTGGCAAAAAGCGCAAGGATTTCTGGACGTTGCTTGAGGGGATGCATGCTGAAATCAACCAGCTGCGGCTGGACGGCAATCACGAAGGAGCAGATTCTCTCGAAATGTGGCTGGGAAGAATTAGTGAGTCCTTTGAAAGTTTGTTTGCTGGAGAAGTGAAGCTGCGGCGAGAAAAGGGCGGCTATCACGTGGATCGCGTATTTGAAGGCAGGGTGCAAGAGCTGAACCTCGATCATTTGCCAGACGGCTATTCTGCAATCATCGACATATTCAGCGCAATCATAGCTCATTGGAGAGACGACATCATCCCCTTCAACCACATTCGCGGACTGGTTCTAATAGACGAGCTGGAATCGCACCTGCACGTCCGGCTCCAGAAACACGTCTTGCCCTTCTTGACGGAGCTGCTGCCCGGCATTCAGTTCATTGTTGCGACCCATTCGCCCTATGTGCTGAATTCTGTTGCGAATGCTGTTGTGTATGATATGGACAAGGACGAGATGCTTGAAGCCGTTGCACTGCCGGTTTTATAACGCTGAAACATGGCGGCGCACATAGCGTTTCAGCATTTTATGTATGTAAGGATGTGCTTTATGCACCATTTCCCCATTGACTCTGGATAAAATCTGTTATATAATGCTGGAATACAGTAGTAATTATTGTGTTTCAGCATTTTATATATGGAGGTGCGGTATGGTTGGAAGGAAAGAAGAGCAGCGGCTCCTGCACGAACTCGCTTCAAGCGGAGAACCAGAGTTTGTGGTGATTTACGGGCGCCGCCGTGTTGGAAAGACTTTTCTGGTACGCGAAACATTTGGGAACCGTTTCTTTTTCAGCTATACAGGCATTGCAAACAGCAGCGCAGGGCAGCAAAGAAGCGAATTTGCAAAAGCGCTGCGAGAACACGGATGGGCTCCAAGCGGCGGTACTGGCGTACCTGCGAATTGGTTCGACGCCTTTGATGCATTGCGCACCCTGATTGCTGGGGCAGCTACCAATGATCGGTTGCTTGTTTTCATTGACGAGATGCCTTGGATGGACAACAAAAAATCCGATTTTGTTCCGGCTTTTGAGCATTTTTGGAACGGTTGGGCATCTGGGCAAAAGAACATCATGTTGATCGTGTGCGGGTCGGCAGCCTCATGGATTACAAAGAAAATATTCAGGGACAAGGGCGGGCTCTACAACCGGGTGACGCGGCAGATAGCTCTGAAACCGTTCACGCTGGCTGAGTGCATGGAGTACTACGACAGCAGAGGCATCACTATGAACACCCAAGATGTTATTGAAAGCTACATGATCTTCGGTGGAATTCCATATTACCTGCGGATGATGGAGAAGCGGTTCAGCCTTGCACAAAATGTGGACAAGCTTTGCTTCGGGGAAGCAGCACCGCTGCGTTATGAATTTGACAGGCTGATGGATACGCTGTTTACGAACCCCGGGAAGCATTTGCTGGTTCTGGAAGCGCTGCATGCAAAGAAGAAAGGTTTGACTCGCGAAGCTATCGCAAATCTCGTTGATTTCGGAAACGGCGGAAACCTGACAAGAATACTGCTCGAACTTTCGGAATGCGGTTTCATCCGCAGATACAAACCGTTCGGAAAAGGGAAAAACGGGGCCCTTTATTATCTTGCCGATCCGTTCGTCGCTTTTCACCTCACGTTTATCCGCAAAGCGGGCAGTGAGAGTTTCTGGAGTTCGTATACTGACAATGCCGGCCATCGTGCGTGGAGTGGCTACGCTTTTGAACAGGTTTGCCTAGCCCACATCGGGCAGCTAAATAAAGCCCTTGGAATATCCGGGGTCCTCACCGATGCTTCTTCGTGGATCAGCCGCAACAGCGAAGGGGGCGCACAGGTGGATCTTGTCATCGACCGCGCCGACAGAGTGATCAACCTCTGTGAAATAAAATTCGCCAAGGGGCCATTTGAAATTGACCGTGCCTATGATCTTGCTCTTCGCGGAAAAATCGAAGCTTTCCGAAATGAAACTAAAACGCGCAAAGCTCTCCACCTTACAATGATTACGACATATGGCGTGAAACCGGGCAAATATTCAAGCATTGTCCAGTCGGAAGTAATTATGGACGAGCTTCTTTAATCCGGCAAAACCCCAGATTTCCTTGACAAAACAGAGCTTGGTGATATATTTTATAATTAAGTGAGCCGTTGCAGGAGGTGAGCAGATGATCCCGCTTAAGCTTGAAACCCTTTTGGAAGGCCGCGTTGTCGAACAGGACCGCGTGGAGTATAAGCGTGGGTGGAACCCATCCGAGGACAAACACAAGGAGTACTGGATCAAACCGTCTTCTGTAAAAACAATCGCAAAAGGCTCGGAGCTTTCCGAACTCTTTAGCAAGTTCAACTCTGTTCCTTTTGACGACAGGGTAAACCGACAAGCCAAAATCGAAGATATTCGGCGCGGGTACGTCGAGGATTTCCTAGTAGAGAGCAACAGTGCCCTTTCGGCTGAAATCAACAAAAAACCGATACAAGACATGATGATTGCGCTTGAAGTCGCCAACGCAACCGATGTTGGCGTTGATATTCGCAATATTGGGCTGCTTATGTTTGCAGACCGCCCTGATAAATTTCTGCCCGGCGCTACCGAAACAGGCGCATCGGGGAATTTTTGAAAGAGATCGATTTGTCTGAGAAGAAATCCACTGGCATTACGAAAATTTTGCGAGTGCTCAAAGCCAACGGTTCGCCAATGCCTGAGTTTGAAACTGACGATGAGCGAAATTATCTCATCGTAACGATCAAACCTCATGAGGCGTTTAAGCCCCATGAAGTTGTAAATGAGGGCATTGAGGGAATAAATGAGGTTGTAAATGAGGTTGTAAATGAGCCTGCAAGTCGGCAATCCCAAATTATAAATGCTGTGAAAAGAAGCCCCTACATTACTGTATCACAGCTTTCTGAATGGACAGGCATATCCATAGCCACCCTCGACCGTGAGATTAAAACTATGAAGAAGCTGGGGCTTATCAAGCGCATCGGATCGAACAAATCAGGCTTTTGGGAGATAAATGAGGGAATAAATGAGGTTGTAAATGAGGTTGTAAATGACGTTGTAAATGACGTTGTAAACGACGTTGTAAATGAGGAGTAGCCATGTCTGAAAACTGCATCAAGCTAAACAACATAAACAAATACTTCGGAAACAAGCAGGTTTTAGACGACGTATGTTTTGAGGTACCGTTTGCGTCCGTTTATGGGCTTTTGGGGCCGTCGGGCTGCGGCAAGACTACGACTGTCAAGATAATTTCGGGAATCCTTGAAGCGACATCCGGGGAAACCCTCGTGCTGGGCGAAAAAATGCCCAGCCTCCCGCTTATGGCCCGCATTGGCTACATGGCACAGTCGGACGCGCTGTACCCTGACCTCTCCGCAAAGGAAAACATGGAATTTTTCGGCGCACTGTACGGGCTCGCCGGCAAAGCTTTCACAAAACGCTTCGATGACGTAATGGCGCTCGTCAACCTTTCAGACGACAAGGACAAGGTTGTGGGCGCGTATTCCGGAGGCATGAAAAGGCGACTCTCGCTTGCCATGGCTATACTCCACCAACCAACCGTGCTCATCCTCGACGAGCCGACTGTAGGGATAGACCCGCTGCTCCGAAAGAGCATATGGGACGAATTCCACCGCATGACAGCAGACGGCGTGACGATCCTTGTCACCACCCATGTCATGGACGAAGCAGAAAAATGCACACACCTCTCGATGATGCGCAGCGGCCGCCTCATAGCAAGCGGCTCGCCTTCCAAAATCCAAGAGGGCGCAAAAGCCAAAACCCTTGAGGA
>WRJV01000122.1 GCA_009778415.1 Clostridiales bacterium
CTCTGCCACCCAGTATATTGAGTACCGTCTGCCTGATTTTACAGTGTCTTTTGAAGACTGGGATGGTACGCTGCTAGATTCGCAGATAATACCTTATGGTTTAGGCGCAACGGCACCAGATGACCCAGAAAGGGTAGGCCATACCTTCGCCGGCTGGGATGAGGACTTCTCGTTCGTAACAGCTGATTTGACAGTAACAGCACAGTACACGGCAAATGTCTACACGGTCTCGTTCTACAAGCAGAGCCAGGACAACAGCAACAAAGTCGCCAAGGCGCCATTTGCCACCCAAGATGTAACATATGGCGAACTTATAGACTTTACAAAGGTCTCTGTGGGCAAGAACGCAGTGTGGTACTTTACGGACGGCACGACATTCGGCGCAAAATTCGACTTAAGTACGCCTGTCACTGGCGATCTTATGCTGGCAGTGAAGGATCAGAACAGCAACCAGCAATAACAAGAAAAGAAAACGGGGCTGTTGATGCGCTTTGGCACTTCAATGGCCCTGTTCCCGCAAAAACGGGAATGGTAACGTGGAACTCAATTAAGTTGGAAATAGATTTATTGGGGAATTATAAGAAAGAAAGGTAAGAAATGATGAAAAAAAGAATTCTAAGCACTGTACTGACCCTCGCGCTGCTAATCAGCGTTGCCGCAATAGGGGCTGTGCCCGCAGCGGCGACTGTGATAGCCCCAAAAGCTGATCTGGTTTTTGTGGTTGACACTACTGGTTCAATGGCCGGGGCCATGGCAAACCTCAGAAACAACATTGGGGCTTTCGTCAGTGAGCTTGAGGCCAGCGAGATGGGTATTGTAATCCGGCTTGGACTTATCGAGTACAAGGACGTTTCGCCGGTTTCGGAAGGCGGGGACGGACCATCAGGGAAAACCGTTGTTCACGAGTACAATGGTTCCACTTGGATGGACGTCGACGGTTTCAGGGCAGTGTTGGGCAGTTTGATCGCAATCGGCGGAAACGACGAGCCCGAGACAGCGATTGACGCGCTGGGGTTTTTGGTGAACGACAATGGCATTGATCCGCCTATAATTTGGGCTGACGGCGCATATAGGTTCGCTTTCCTCTTGACAGACGCTTCAAACAAGGTATACAACCAATGGGGCTATACGTCGATGAGCGAAATAGCAAACGACTTGGCGGAGCAAAACATATGCACGTCGGTCATTGGGCCTGCCCTTGCTGATTATGTGCTGCTGACCGAAGCAACAGGTGGGACGCTCGCTTCTTTGAACTCGAATTTCTCAGGTGCGCTTGGGGCGCTGGTAGACAATATCGTAGAAGTGATATTTACTTGGACGGTGGAATTTGTGGACTGGGACGGCACGAGCATTGACGTACAGGAGATCAAGGACGGGCTCGCTGCTGTTGAGCCTGCCGAACCGACGAGGGATGGCTGGGTGTTCGCCGGCTGGGACGTTCCGTTTGACAACGTCACCGGCGACTTGACCGTGACCGCGCAGTACGACCCCACCATCAGCGGGCTAGCCGCTATGGCCTGTGTGGAAAAGCTCAGCGGCAATAAAAACAACCTGACGATAACCGTTTCAGAACAGTGGACGGACGGCAGCGTCGTTCCAGTCACAGAAACCTTTGCCATAGACAACAACGCGGCAGCTACGTACAGCGTCGGCCCGTACAAAGTCTATGTGGACACGAAGGGCAACACGCAGATACGGGAATGCTATATCGTGGAGTAGTTTAGTCTGGGTTTGGCCCCGTTCCCGGGAAAAACGGGGCTTTATAATGGAGAACACCTATCGCGGGCGATGCCCGCAACCCAGATGGGGCTCTGCCCCATACCCCGGCAGAACTCGGAAATGAATCCCTCGTTCCTCACGCGGGCGATGCCCGCGCACCGCATAGACACGCGGTGGTTAGTAACTTTCGGACACAAAAATTCTTGTTTTTTGTTTGCGATTTTTGTCCGTAAGTTACTAATCAACAGCAGAAAAAAGGGAAATATTGGAAGGAGCTGAAAGAGAATGAAAAAGAACATGAAGAAAGCAAAACGAGTTGTTTCGACCATGCTGGCGATGGCTCTCGCGCTTGGGCTGTTTGCCGCAAGCCCCGTGCTGGCGTCAGCAGAGGATTTGCCTGACCTTGCAATCGGCACTTGGGCAGGGACTGGCGCAAACCCAGGCGATGGGCACCGCTATGTCACAATGGGCAACTACAACGGTCATGAACTGAAATGGCGGGTGCTGGACGTGTACGTCAGCGACGGCAAAGACGGCAACACAGAAGGAAGCAAAACCGCGCTTCTATTGATGGACGACCTGCTGCGCACACCGAGCGGCGACATAGACTACATCAGGTTTAATGCGCACAACAGCAACTGGGCTCAGCCCAGCGAGCTAAATTTATTCTTGAATGATGGTTTTTTCAATGGCGTATTCAGCGCGGACGAGCAAGCAGGCATTATTACCTCCAATTACAGTATGGGTGGGCCATACGAAGGAAACTATGGATTCCCAGCGGCTTATTCATCGAAAGTCTTTATGCTCAGCACGGATGAGGCTGCAAACCCAGCCTACTTCGCAGGCAACGCTGACCGTACTGCGGAATACTACTGGTGGCTGCGCTCGCCGGGCGACAGTGACATCTCTGCCGCTTATGTCGACCTTGAAGGTGCGGCGATCGGCGTCGGCTTCGATTACTTCTTCAACTACATCGGGGTTCGGCCCGCTTTGAAAATAAGCCTGCCATCGGATACCATTGCACCTGACCCCACAGTCTGCGGCGTGGCCGCAACGGCATTCGTGGAAAAACTCAGCGGCAGCAAGAACAACCTGACAATTACCGTTACAGAGCAGTTGACGGACGGAAGCCTCGTTCCTGTCACCGTTAAGTTCTCCATAGGCAACAATGCGGCTGCTACATACAGCGTTGGCTCGTACAAAGTCTATGTGGACACGAAGGGCAACACGCAAATCCGGGAATGCCGCATTGTGGAGTAGCGCAGAGGGTAATGAAGCAGCTGAGTCACATGGCTGCCCCATAATGAAAAGAATCCGTAACACGCTTGTAACTGCGTTGTAATATCGCCGTGATATGATAGCCAAAACATCAACATGCTTGGATGTTACGGAGGTGGAACCTATTGCGGTGCAAGAATTAACAGCGATTACTAAAGCTAGGGAACTTGGCAGCAAAGTATTCGCTGTCACAGAGAAATCCCCGAAAAAGTACCGTTTTACAATCGTGTCGCGGCTGCAAAACCTAAGCCTTGAAGTGATTTCAGACATAGGCAGAGCCAATGAGGTTTTTGTGGACGTAAAGCTGCTGGCAGATTTGGACAAGAGCATCAAGGCATTGTCTGAGCAAAAGCAATCTGGCTCAGACATGGAGCGCTACCATGTGCAAAACAAGCTCCTGACGCTCAAGCTCACTCGCGCCGCAACTTTCGAGGGTCGCATGTCCAAGAGGGTTGATTTGCAGCACGAGGTGCTTGCGAAACTCAAGGAAATGGATTTCCTAAGCACTTTTGCAAAGGAGCAGGGTGCTATTTTGCCAAAGCAGCATGAGCAAATTGCGGGGCTTATTTGGGAAGTAAGCAAATTGGTAGGCGCATGGGTCAAAGCAGACAGGCGCCGCTACAACTATTGATTGACGTGTCGCAGGGCACACGCCCTCTGACATATAGGGATAAGGCCAAAACGGACTGGTGGCTGCGTTCGCCTGGTAACAACAATAACAACGCCGCGAACGTCAATAACGACGGTACGGTTAACAACAATGGCAACAACGTCAACAACAACAACGGCGTCCGGCCCGCTATGCCTTGAAGTGAGTGGCTCACCTACGTGTGCCGCCCGCCCGATACGGTTTCCAAGCGGGAACCGTCAGTGCGTAAGGCAAAGGGGCCTTATCCCCTCCCGAAAGAATCGGGAAAACACATGCTGCCGGCAAAGGCGCGACAGGCGAAAACCTTTTGCGCTTGAGCGCGGGCGTCGGAAAAGTACAAACAAGACGCCCGCAAACGGCGGTAAGGAGGTGACGGCATTACATGGATAGAGCCAGGCGCATATGAAGCTATGAGCAGTTTCGCAGCCCTTTACGCTGCCCATAAGAAATGCAGGCTTGGCAAAAGGTACAAACGCGAGAAGATGGCGTTTGAGGAAAACCTGAGCACAAACATCTTCGATCTTCACCATCGGCTAGAGAATTGGACGTATCGGATATCCGGCTATACGGTGTTTTACGTCTTTGAGCCGAAGATGAGGGAAATCAAGTGCCTGAGCTATGAGGACAGGGTTGTGCAGCGGAGCCTGTGCGACAACGTGCTCAAGCCGTATTT
>WRJV01000123.1 GCA_009778415.1 Clostridiales bacterium
CCCGAGACGGTCCAAGCTCGCAGGAGAAGCGAGCGAAGGACGGCAGCGTTTGCGCAGCAAAGGCTGCGAAGACCCCGACGGAGTACCAAATCAATATTATACGAGCTTCTATTACTTCAAAGGCGGCTTTGCGGTGACGGTTCGGTATAATGGCAAATAAAAAGAGCGATAGGTTTTATATCCGCATCGCTTTTTTTATTTACATATCAAAAAGCATATTGACCACAAATTTCAATACAGATTTCCGCATCAAAAAAAGGGCAGGTGTAACACACTAGACCTTGCTATCGCAAAGTCAGTGCGCCAAAGGGTCTGCGCCCCTTTGGAAACCCTGTTGAATCGAGAGGAATGCCATACGCATTTCTTTTTCATGTTCGGTATTGATGAAAAAATATCAAATCAAAACGAACTTATGTTTGAAATATTCAAAATTCGCATTGACAATATTACGATTTTAGTATAGAATAATCTTAACGTTTGGAGGCGATATAGTGAAGCATATCGGAAAAAGATTACGCTTACTAAGAGAAGGAATTAATTATTCGCAAGCCAAAATAGCGACGATGTTGGGAACGACACAAACAAGCATAAACCGTTATGAAAATGGGATAGGTTTACCGCCGCTTAGAGTACTTTCGTGGTATGCGGATTACTTTGATGTTTCTATGGATTATATCTTCGCTCGCACCGACAAGCCGCAGGGTAAGTTATACGATTTTAAACCGAAAATCGAGGACAACGACGAGATGAAACAGTTCATAGAAATGTGCTTTGACCCCAATTCTCCAATGAGCGGAAAGTTGAAAGATACGTTGTTGCAGATAATGAAAGAGGGGAAAATGTGATATAAATGGAAACAATAACCACATTTGAAGAAGTAAAGCACGTCAATCCTAAAAGTGGCGTTGAATATTGGCTTGCGCGTGAATTGCAACCTTTGTTTGAATATGCAGAATGGCGCAACTTTGTTTCCGTTATTGAGAAAGCGAAAGAAGCTTGTAAAAACGCTGGAATTGAGCCATCTTTACATTTTGTTGATGTCAACAAATCATATAAAATGCCAAACGGCGGGCTTCGTGAAATAGGCGATACGGCATTAACACGTTACGCCTGTTACCTTGTCGCACAAAATGGCGATCCGTCAAAAGAAGTTATTGCCAAAGCTCAGACGTATTTCGCAATCCAAACGCGGCGACAGGAGCTAACCGAACAGTTTCATGAACTGTCAGAAGATGAGCGCCGCCTCGCCGTTCGGGCAGAATTATCAACGCATAATATAAAATTAGCAGATGCAGCACACAACGCTGGGGTCATTGACCCTTTGGACTATGCTATTTTTCAAAATGAGGGGTACAAAGGGCTATATGGGGGACTAACCGCGAAAGATATACATGCCCGTAAAAAATTGAAAAAATCCCAACAAATACTTGACCATATGGGAAGTACAGAGCTTGCCGCAAACTTATTCCGCACTACACAAACAGAAGAAAAGTTGCGGCGTGAAGATATAAAGGGCAAAATGAACGCAAATGCTGCTCATTTTGAAGTTGGAAGCAAAGTGCGCCAAACAATAAAAGATCTCGGGGGAACAATGCCGGAAAATCTTCCGACGCCGGATAAAAGCGTTAAGCAATTAAAAAAGGGGCATCAAAAACAGTTGGGACAGGGATTAGATAAGAATGATTTACCAGATAATTAAATTTCTGGAAACGAAGTATATTTCCTATATCTGGAACCTATGCAATACCATATGGAGAAGATGACTGATTTTCAGGCAAGGGCACGGTTTTCGCCGCGAAATTTAAAATATATGCGAAAATTTGCCGAGCGCTGGTCAAATTGTTTAATTGTGCAATGCACCATTGCACAAATTCCTTTGTCGATAAAATAATGAACTTTGCCGACGGCGTCGGCAAAATTGGGAGGAACCCTTGAATGAACGTCGTGATCTACGCAAGATACAGTAAAAAACTGTTTTAAGGCGTACTCGTATATCAGCTTGACCGCTTTGCTCGCAACCGCTATGACAGCGCGAATTTTAAAGCGAAACTGAAAAAGAACGGCGTCAAATACCGCAAAATACTTCCCTCAAAAAATTACTGGGAAAAATATTTGCTCATTGAATAAAATACTTGTCACAAAAGACTTTATCTCCCCCACTAATTATATGAAATAATTTTTAGGAGGTCTTTTCTATGTCAAAAGAAGAAAAAGTCTTATGGCTTGAACAAAAGCACAAAACACTACAAATGTTTTATGCCGCAGCTTTAGCCGATTCAACGCTACGATACGGCAAGGCAGGTATCCTTGATGAGGTGGCGGCGCAAAAAAAGGCGGAACAAATGAGAACCGGCGCGGCACTCGCAGAACGGTTTGGTGTTAAGGAACCACAAGACGCTTTTTTAAAAACAGCAGATACATACGGCTGCGCTGACTGGGTCTGCGAAAAAACGAACGATGGCTTTGTCGTCACAGCCAGCCGCTGTATGCTGTGTGCCATATCAAAGAAGATGGGTGAGTACAGTCCATGCAAAATCCATTGTCTGTCACCGATGGAGGCCATGCTGAAGGGTGTTGCTCCGGAAGCTGAATTTATGGTTGAAGAAACGCTTTGGGATTCAGACAGGTGCAAAGTTTGCATTCACGTCAATTAATGGAGATGAAGTCGAGATTTACGGTAGGGGGATATAAAGTTGAAAACAATGATTAACTGGAAAACGTATTTTGTTTTACTTGATACTTAATAACTTTTGGGTTATAGTAATATCATCTTGATCACGCTGGACAAGGCAGCGTTCAATAAGTTGCCTTGCGGCGGTTAATGCAATGGAGGTGATAAACCAGTGAACAAGAAAACAATTGGTGTTTTGGTCGGCAGCTTGCGACGCGGCTCATTCAGCCAAAAGGTCGCAACACACATATCCGGTTTGCTCGAAAAAGAATTTGACGTCAAATTTCTTGATACAGCCAACCTCGCTCTGTACAATCAAGATTTGGACAACGACAGCAGCTTGCCACAGGAGTGGCAAAACTTTCGACAAGCGGTTAACGCACTTGACGCCGTGCTTTTTGTCACGCCAGAGTACAACCGCTCCATGCCGGCTTCACTGAAAAACGCTCTCGATGTCGCCTCGCGGCCCTATGCGGCGAACGCTTGGAGCGGGAAGCCCGGGGCGGTGGTCAGTATTTCGCCGGGCAGCATCGGCGGGTTTGGCGCAAACCATCACCTGCGTCAAACCGCTTCATGCCTGAACATTTACATGATGCAGCAGCCCGAAGCGTATATTGGCAATATTGCAGATGCGGTAGACGATGATGGCGTATCTGACAAAAGCATACAGGATTTTTTACTGAAATTTGCAGGGGCATTTACTGATTGGGTGAATAAATTCGACGCTTGCAGCCATGCCGACGGCACTAAGGCGGTTGAAACAGCAGAAGTTGCGATGTGCCAGAGCTGTGCACTGCCGTTCAACGAAGAGCACAAACGCTTTTTTTCGACCGAGCCCGACGGAAGCAGAAGCATATACTGCAATATGTGCTATCGTGACGGGAAGTTTACCGAACCCGGCATCACGATGGACGAAATGATCGAGAAAATCGTTCCCATACTGGGGAAATCCATCGGCGAAGATGCTGCAAAAAAGGAAATGTCGGCTGTGCTGCCAACTCTTGAGCGTTGGCAAGCTGGCAGAGTTTAAATCGAAATCGGCACGGGGGATGTCATTTGCATGGCAAACGATTTGCTGCAAGTTGACAGGGACAACCGGTATGTTCCTGTTTGGTTGATTTGAAGGCAAGGCGCATCGCTTGACCGCTTATTTTGCATAACCCGCTAACTTCTGTCCCGTATGCCTGCTTGACGGCTAAACACAATCATTATGAAGTCATTCAAGCTTATCAACCACTTTCGTTGTTTTTCTGAGTATGTGTCTTGAATGCCTATCGGAACTACCAACTGAAGGTTTTTACTTTGCATTTCATCAGTCTGGTTTTCGCTGATCGCGGCTTCAAGCGTGAGCAAATGCTTGTTTGCTATTCTGTCAGATTCGGCAAGAACTTGTCGCCAACGATCCTTACAGGTGCTTTTGACACCAAGCATTGTAAGAAGATCCGCATCATACATCTCGTCGTGATATTCTGCAATCCCCGGGAAAATGAAATCCGGCTTGGAATTGTGCTCTGTCACTTTTGCTCGGTCAAAACGAATATTCCTGCACACGAACAACTGCTCAACATGGTTTTCAAAAGCAAGTCCCACGCGGCTCTTCCTGCGGTTTTGGATCGAAAGCGATAACTTTAAAAATTGGTCAACATCAAATCCTGGCCCCC
>WRJV01000124.1 GCA_009778415.1 Clostridiales bacterium
ATAAACCTCGAAGAAAAACCGGACATAAAAGAAATCACTTGGGATATGGCAATGCACGCCGAAAAACGCGCAAACGAAATCATATGGTCGAATGCACCCGTAACGACTAGGTATTTCAGCAACTCGGCTGAAACGTCAAACCTCCCATTGCGTAAAGCCGTCGCTGTGGACGAGGACATCTCGATAGTGTGCGTAGGGGACACTGAAAGCCCGGCAGACTGCGTGGCGTGCTGCGGCACGCACCCAAATACGGCAGGGCAGGTCGGCCTTGTCAAAGTGTTCAAAGTCGAGCATTACAAGGGCATGTTCAGGGTGTATTTTGAAGCGGGTACACGAGCATTGGCTGACTACGGTTTCAAAAACGACGTTATTGCCAGCCTCAATTTCAAGTATTCTGCCAGCACCCACGACCTCATAGAGAAAATTAATTTGCGGGATGAAAAGTCACGGTCGGTAAAAGAGGAGCTCGACGGTTTGAAGCAGGGGTACATAGCAGAAAAAGCAGCCGAAATAGAGGAAGGCATCAAGGCGGCAGCCAGCGCCAAAATACTTGTCAAGGAATTCCCGGCACTTAAGACGGACGACCTTCTCCGCTTGGGCAGGCCGTTTTCCGGCAACGAGGCAATGGACAAGCTCATCATGCTGATCTCCCCAAAGGACAACACGCTCCTTTTATTTTCAAACGGAAAAAACTACAACTGCGGGATGCTGGTAAAAGAAAACGCATCAATCTACAACGGCAAGGGGGGCGGCAACGCCAGCTCTGCCAGAGTCTTTTTCCCAAACCGCGATTATCTTGACACGTTTATTGATTTAATAGAGAAGCACCTGCGCTGACTAATGAGAGCACGACATCCGATGGAAATTCCATCGGATGTTTCTTAGTGCGCCGGCGGGCGCTATTTGCTCATCCCAAGCTTTACTGCCCTGATATTGTGCTCCAGCAGGTGCCGCTTGCTTGGAGGGACGCATTTTTCCAGTGCTTTTTCCACGGTTTCCAGAGTTGAGAAGCCCGTTTCCTTAAGCAGTTTTCCCAGCACGATCATATTGGCTATGCCCTCTAGATGTTCGTCTAGGCTTAACTGGGAAGCAGGCAGGCGAAACAGGGTTATGTCGTCTCTGCTGCACTCCCTCTCCACCAAAGTTGAGTCAATGAACACTTGGCCGCCCGGCACCACGCTGTCGATGAATTTGTCGAAGGAGGGGCCGTTAAGGGCCAACAGCACGTTTGGCTCCGTAACAAGAGGCGAGCCGACGGGTTCTTCCGAAATGCACACGCTGCAATTTGCTGTACCGCCGCGCATTTCCGGGCCGTAAGAGGGCAGCCAACTGACTTCACGGTTGTCCAGCAGCCCGGCATAGGCCACAACTTTCCCGCAAAACAGTATGCCTTGGCCGCCAAAACCGGCAAGCAGCATATTATAATCCGTCATTTTATTCGCCCCCTTCCGCTGCGGTGTCTTTGAATACGCCCAATGGATAGTAAGGTATCATGTTTTCTTTCAGCCACTCAATCGCCTGAAGCGGCGGCAGGGCCCAGTTGGTGGGGCATTGGGAAAGCACCTCCACTATGGAAAAGCCGCGCCCGGCCAGTTGGTTTGAGAAAGCTTTTTTGATGGCAGCCTTGGCTTTGCGGATGTGCGGCACGGTGTCTACGGCCACTCGCTCTGCATACGCCACGCCGTCCAGCGTAGCGAGCATTTCGCATACGCGCACAGGGTAGCCTGCGGTTTCCGTGCTACGGCCATAGGGCGAAGTCTGCGTGACTTGCCCCGGCATGGTGGTTGGTGCCATTTGGCCGCCGGTCATGCCGTAAATCGCGTTGTTCACGAACACCACAGACAGTTTCTCTCCCCTTGCAGCCGCATGAATGGTTTCTGCCGTGCCGATGGCAGCAAGGTCGCCGTCACCCTGATATGTAAAGACCACGTGGTTTGGCAACGCCCGCTTCACGCCTGTGGCCACAGCCAGTGCGCGCCCGTGGGGGGACTGCACCATGTCCAATTTGAAATAGTTGTAAGCCAGTGCCGAACAGCCAACTGAGGCGACAAATATGGTTTTACCCACCACGTCAAGCTCCACCAATGTTTCCGCCACCAGCTTGTGTATTATGCCGTGGCCGCAGCCGGGGCAATAATGCATCGGGGCATCAGTGAGCACCGGAGATTTCTTGTAAACTACGCTCATGCCTGCTCACCTCCTAATATCCTTCGCATTTCTGCCAGCACGTCCTGCGGAGTGGGCACCATGCCGCCGGCGCGCCCGTAAAAATGAACCTCTGCAGCGCCTGATACGGCAAGGCGCACGTCGTTTACCATCTGCCCCATGTTCATCTCCACCGTCAGCACGTGCTTTGCTGTGCCTGCCAGCTGCCGCAGCTGCTTTTTCGGGAACGGCCAGAGGGTGACCGGGCGCAGAAGCCCCACGCGCATGCCCATGGTGCGGGCTTGGTTGACAGCTCCTCGGCAGATGCGGGCAGTAGCGCCAAAGGCTACAACCACTAGCTCTGCGTCTTCAAGGTAGCTGCCTTCTGTCATGACTTCGTTTTCCTCTATTTCGGCGTAACGGGCAAAGCGCTCTGTTACCTTTTGCTCCAAAATAGCCGGATCCAAATACAGGGATGTGACGAAATTGGGGGGGCGCTTGTTCTCGTGCCCTGTGGTGGCCCAAGGTTTTTCGTTTTGCTTTGCTGATTCATCCGTAAACACCACGGGTTCCATCATCTGCCCCAGCAAGCCGTCTGCCAGTATCATGGCGGGCATGCGGTAGCGCTCTGCCAGATCGAAGGCCTTGAAGGGAATATCCACCATTTCCTGTACGGTGGCGGGCGCAAACACCAGTATGTGGCTGTCGCCGTGCCCGGGCGCTTTCGTGGCTTGGTTGTAGTCGGCCTGGGAGGGCCTTATGCCGCCAAGGCCGGGGCCGCAGCGCTGGACATTTACGATGAGGCAGGGCAAATCGCTGCCTATCATGTAGGAAATACCCTCGGTTTTGAGGGAAATGCCGGGCGAAGACGACGACGTCATTGCACGGACCCCGGCAGAGGCTGCGCCCATAACCATGTTGACAGCCGCAAGCTCGCTTTCAGCCTGAAGGTACGTGCCGCCGATTTTTGGCATCCTTCTGGAAAGGTAGGCGTTGATTTCCGTTTGAGGCGTTATGGGGTAGCCGAAGAAATGCCGGCAGCCTGCCTGTATGGCAGCTTCTGCCAAAGCTTCGTTGCCTTTCATTAACACGCGTTCTGCCATATTCAGTTCGCCTCCTTTTCTACAGTGATGGCGCTGTCCGGGCACATCATGGCGCACATGGCGCAGGCGACGCATTTTTCAGGCGACGCTACAGTGGACGGGTGGTAGCCCCTTATGTTGAGCCGGCCCATGTCCAGCTTCAATACCTTTTTTGGGCAAGCCATCGTGCAGAGGGCGCAGCCCTTGCAGACGGCTTCGTCGATGGTCACTTTGTTGACCACAGTTATCACTCCTTTGCTCAATTAAAATGCTTGCACCGGCTATCGCTTAGTCCGGTGCATAAGTTTTCGCTTTTTCCTCGCCCCTCAGCACACGCAGGGCGCCGGCAGCCAGAGCTTCCATCTCGTTTTCGCCGGGGTAAGTGCAGACAGGGGCGAACTTGTCTACGCGTTGCTTAATAGCGCCTACGAAGCGGGTCGAATAAGCAAGCCCGCCGGTGAGTACGATCGCATCTACCCGGCCTTCCAGCACTGCCGCCATTGCGCCGATTTCCTTGGCTATCTGATACGCCATAGCGTCCACGATCAGCGTGGCTTTTTCATCCCCTTGACCTATCATTTTTTCTGCTTTAGTCAGGTCATGAGTTCCAAGATAGGTCTTCATGCCTCCGTTTTTAGTGGCGATGTCCAGCATTTCCTGTTTGCTGTGCTTGCCGGAATAGCACATCTCGATGACAGACGTAAGCGGCAGGCCGCCGCTGCGCTCCGGTGAAAAAGGCCCCTCGCCCGTGATGCCGTTGTTGACGTCGACAACCCTGCCATAGCGGTGCGCTGCCACAGTGACGCCTCCGCCCATGTGAGCCACCACAAAGCGGGCGTCTTCGTACCGCATGCCGAGGTCTTTGGCGCAGACACGCACAACGGACTTTGTGTTCAGGGCGTGGAACGCGCTGGTGCGGTTGATGCCGGGCAGGCCGCTCACCCTTGCCACAGGCTCAAGCTCGTCCACTACAACAGGATCTACGACATAGGAAGGTATGCCATGCAGCCGGCCTATTTCTTCTGCCATGATGCCCCCGAGGGAGCAGGCGTGGATGCCGGACACGCCTGCATCCAAATCAGCCAGCATCTTGTCGTTGACGGTGTAGGTTCCAGCCTCAAGCGGCCGGAC
>WRJV01000125.1 GCA_009778415.1 Clostridiales bacterium
GTTTGTAGTTGGTAGTTTGTAGTTTGTAGTTTGTAGTTGGCGGGCGTTGCCCGCAAGCCCGATGGGGCTCTGCCCCATACCCAGTACACACGGTGGTTAGTGACTTTTCTATTTTCCGATTTTGCTCATGTCCCCAAATTTCGTGTATTTGTCCATCCATGTCAGTTTGACTGTCCCCGTTGGCCCGCTCCTGTGCTTCGATATGATGACCTCGCATATGTTCTTGTCTTCCGTGTCGGGGTTGTAGTATTCGTCCCTGTACAGGAACAGCACTATGTCTGCGTCCTGCTCTATCGACCCGGACTCCCGAAGGTCCGACAGTATCGGCCTTTTCGCGTCACCCGACCTCTGCTCCGGCGCCCTGGAAAGCTGCGACAGCACTATCACGGGGCAATCCAGCTCTCTTGCCAGCTGCTTGAACGCGCGGGATAGCGCAGTTATCTCCTGCTGCCTGTTTTCTGCCTTGCTCTCGTAGTTCATGAGCTGGAGGTAGTCGACAAGTATCAGGTCAAGCCCTTTTTCAGCCTTGAGCCTGCGGCATTTGCTCTTGATCTCCGTGATGGTGATGCCTGGCGTGTCGTCGATGTAAATGTTTGCCGGCGCAAGCTGGTCCATCGCTTCCTGCACTTGGTCCCAGTGCTGCTGGGTCAGGTTGCCGGTCTTCAGCCGCTGGAGCTCGATCCTCGACTCTATTGCCAGCAGCCTCTGCCCGAGCTGCTCCCTGGACATCTCCAGGCTGAACACTATCACTTTCGCCCTAGCCTTGATGGCTGCATGGCGGGCGACGTTCAAAGCGAAAGCCGTCTTCCCCATGGCCGGCCTGGCTGCCAGCACGATGAGGTCCGACTTCTGAAACCCCGCTGTCTTGTCGTCAATGTCGGCAAACCCGGAAGTTACCCCTGTTATCCCGCCTTCCATGCTTGAAGCTTTGTCGATGATGTTCAGGTTTTCAAGGAGCACGTCCCTGAGCGCCGCGTAATCCTTTGCCTGCCTCTGCTGCGAAATCTCGAATATGCTCTGCTCGGCGAAGTCGATCACCAGTTCAGCCTCGGTTTTTTCCTGGTAGCCCTTCTCGACGATTTCGCCTGCCGCTGATATGAGCTGGCGAAGCGTTGATTTTTCGGCCACTATCTTGGCGTATTCTGCCGCGTTCAAAGTCGAGGGGACATCCATCGAAAGTGCGGCTATGTATGCCCTCCCGCCGACCATTTCAAGGGAATTCCTTTTTTTGAGCTCCTCTGAGACCGTAAGCGTGTCGATCGGCGAATTCTTCTGGTACAGTTCCCAAACGGCTTCGAATATTTCCTGGTGCAGGCTGCTGTAAAAGTCGCTTGCCCTCACATGCTCTATGACGTCGTACAGGGCGTCCTTGCTCAGCAGGGCGGCGCCCAGCACCGATTTTTCGGCTTCTTCGTTGTGCGGGGGGATTTTCCCAACCATGTCCGCCTCCTATCCCATACTATCCTATCCCGTCACGTCCACCTTTAATTTTGCGGAAACTTCCTGATAGAGCTTGATCGTTATCTCAAACTCGCCTAAGTGCTTGATCGGGGCGTCTATGACGAACTTCTTCTTGTCGATGTCTATGTTGTGCTGCTCTTTCAGCGCGTCCGCGATGTCCTTGGACGTTATGGAACCGAACAGCCTGCCGCCCTCCCCTGCCTTTGAAGCGATGCTCACCGAGACTTCTGCAAGCCTTTCAGCCATTTTTTCCGCTTTTGCGTGTTCGCCCGCTTTTTTCTCTACAACAAGGGCCTTTTGCTTTTCCAGGCTCCTGATGCTCTTGTCGGACGCAGCCGACGCCAAACCTTTCGGGATAAGCATGTTTGTGGCAAACCCGTCCTTTACCTTGACTACGTCCCCGGCTTTTCCTGTCCCTTTGACGTCCTTAAGCAAAATTACGATCATTTGACCCCTCCGTTCCTCACGCGCACCGTGCGCGGTGTAGTTGGTAGTTGGTAGTTGGTAGTTTGTAGTTGGTAGTGCGGGCGTTGGCGATGCCCGCGCACCGCGTACACACGTGGTAGTTGGTAGTTTGTAGTTTGTAGTTTGTAGTTGGCGGGCGATGCCCGCGCACCGCGTACACACGTGGTAGTTGGTAGTTTGTAGTGCGGGCGCGGGCGATGCCCACGCACCGCGTACACACGCGGTATTTAGGGACTTAGCCTCTTGCTCGCTAAATCCTTAAGTCGCTAAATATTCCCTTGAGCTTTTCCTTCACTTCCATCGGTGACAGGTTGGTTTGGGCGCCCGCCGTCATCAGGTGGCCGCCGCCGCCGAATTCTTCCATTATCGTCTGCACGTTTATCTCGCCGAAAGACCGTGCGCTGACTGTCGTGACGCCTTCGCTGTCCAGCCCCGCGACAAAGCTGGCTTTTATGCCTTTGACGTCGAGCAGCGTCTCTGCCGCCTGCGCGTTCAGGACCTGCATGTCGGGGTGCGAGCCTTCGCATATGGAAATGGCGACGCCGCATTCCAGGAATTCTGCCTTTGCAATGCTGTCAGCCTTTATCATGAACGCCTGCTTGTCGGATTGGAAAAACCTCTTGACGGCACTGGTGTCGGCGCCTGCCCTGCGCAGCCACGACGCAGCTTCAAATGTCCTGACGCCGGTCTTCCCTGCAAAGCGGTTCGTGTCCACGGTAATCCCCGCGAGCAGTGCCTCAGCCTCGAACTTGCTGAAATTTTTCCTTCCGTGGAAGTACTGCAGCATCTCGGCGACCAGTTCGGACGTGGACGACGCGTAGGGTTCCATGTACGACAGCGTCGGGTTTTCAATGGCTTCCTCGGTTTTTCTGTGGTGGTCTATCACGACTACCTTTTCTGTGGCGCTCAAAAGCCTGGGGCATTCTGTTATGCTCGGCCTGTGGGTGTCCACGACTACGAGCAGGGTGTCTTCGTCTGCCATTGCAAGCGCTTTTTCGTTGTTCACAAAGCTGTACGCCTCGGTTTCCTTCGCCTGCTTGTATATCTCTGCCATGTTGACGTAGTACTTGTCGATCACTATGTGCGCTTCCTTGCCGGCGCTGGCTGCAAGCCTGAAAATCCCGAGGGCCGAGCCGAAAGCGTCCATGTCGGGGTTTCTGTGGCCCATGATCATGACTCTCGATGACTGTTCCATCAGCTGCTGCAGCGCATGGGCTATGATCTTTGACTTGCCTTTGTTGCTCTTTTCGACAGTCTGCATTTTGCCGCCGTAGTACTCTATTTTGCTGCCTCTCCTGATGACTGCCTGGTCGCCTCCCCTGCCGTATGCCAAATCCAGTGCCGCGTTGGCGAGTTCGTCTGTCTTCGCCGGCGTTTTGCCGCCGATCCCTATGCCGATGCTCAACGTGACCGGAAACCCGTTCTCGGCCTCTATCCCCCTTATGGCGTCGAGTATGGTGAACTTGTTTTCAACAAGCTTGTCGCAGCTGGACTTTTCCATGAAAATTATGTACCTGTATTCTTTGTACCTTGTTATGGAAGCGTTCAGTTTCGCCGCCCACTGCCTGACAGTCCTGTCGATTTCAGTGAGTAGCGCGGATTTTTTGTCCTCGGAGGTGTTTGCGGAAAGCTCGTCGAAATTGTCGATGCTGAGAATGCCTATGCATAGCCTTTCGTCGTTGTACAGGGTTTTCAGGGCTTCGTAATTTGTCACGTCAAGAAAACAGATGAGGACTGGCGCGCGCTCCCCGCCGTCGCCCAGAGATTTTGTCAGAATCCGAAAAACCTTCGCGTTTCTGGAAAGGTAGAGGCATTTATCCCTTGCCTCGTCTAAAAACTCGGACAGCTTGATGCCTGTAAGGGCAAAAATGTCTGCGTCTTCGATCCTGTCGTAGATAAACACTTCGTCTATTCTTGAATTTGCGCTCGTAACTTTCCCTTTGTCGTTAACAATGCATATCGGGAACGGCACGTATGCCGTCAATAATTTCTCTGTGCTGTTGTCCAAACCTTTGCCTCCCTGCTCGCTTTAGTGACTTACGGACTAAGGTCGTAAATAAAAAACAAGAATATTGTTTGTCCGTAAGTTGCTAACCACCGCGTACACGCGCGGTGCGCGGGCATCGCCCGAAAATTCATTTCAATCCTCGCGCCTCATGCGACACCGCGTACATACGCGGTGCGCGGGCGACAGCCCGCGTTAGCAATTTCGGCATAAACAAATAATACTGATTATATCATATTTCTTTTCATTTGTCTGCAACTAGATGTAGTGATTTATTGGCGGGCGCGTCAAGATAGGGGGATAGTTGGGTTGGGAGTTTGTAGTTGTTAGTTGGTAGTTGGTAGTTGGGGATAGTTGGATTGGGGGATAGTTGGATTGAGTTGGTAGTGGGGAGTTGGTAGTTGGTAGTTGGGGAGTGAGTTGGGAGTTGGGAGTTGGTAGTTGGATTGAGTTGGGGGATAGTTGGATTGGGGGG
>WRJV01000126.1 GCA_009778415.1 Clostridiales bacterium
AGGCCGGCAGCCGCCTATCGGCGGCGTTCGACTACGGGTGCATATGCGCTGCGGCCAAGGCCGCCGCCGAAAGCCTTGTCCTGCGAAGCCGTCAGCAAGGGGACTTTTTCACCCCGAAGGGCATGAAATCGGGGAAGAAGAAAATGCAGGACTATTTTGTGGACCGTAAAATCCCGAGAACTGAAAGGGGGCGCTGCAGGCTCGTATGCCTTGGGAACGAAGTCATTTGGGTACTAAACCCCTTTTCAGGGTGGCGTGGTGAAATAAATGAAAAATTTAAAGTTACGGAGAGTACAAAAGAGGTTCTCCTACTTGAAATCAGCAGTGAATTGTAATATAATATAGGATTGTAGTGTTGTTGTAATCAATAGGAGGGAACGGGACGAATTGAACAAAGTCGCGAAGAATATAGGGATATACGTTGTTATTTTTGCTTTAGTCCTTGGCATGGCGTGGATTTACCAGAGAGAACCGAAAGAGGTTGTTGAGGAGGTAGACTTCTCTCAAGCCGTTAAGTACCTGCAAGAGCGCGAAATCAAAGAGATGAACGTGACTGACAGGACGCTTACAGCCAAGCTGAAATCAGACAAGAGCATCATATCTTACGTACCGACCGGGATAGATTTTGAGTACATAAGCACCAAGTACATCATGCCCCAAGTGGATGCGGCTGCGCTGAAGTACAACAGTGACAAGCCTGTGCGCCAGCCTTGGTACGTCACGATGCTTCCGACGATAATCATGATACTGGCTCTGGTGTTCTTTTGGTTCATCATCATGAACCAAGGCGCGGGCGGGGGGAAGGTCATGTCCTTCGGAAGGAGCAGGGCCAGGCTGCACAAGGACGGCGACATCAAAAAAGTGACGTTCAAGGATGTAGCGGGCCTTGACGAGGAAAAGGACGAACTTGCGGAAATCGTCGATTTTCTCAGGAACCCCAAAAAGTACAACGACTTGGGGGCGCGGATACCAAAAGGCGTCCTGCTTGTGGGTCCGCCCGGCACGGGAAAGACATATCTTTCAAAAGCAGCAGCCGGCGAAGCCGGGGTGCCGTTTTTCAGCATAAGCGGCTCCGACTTTGTAGAAATGTTCGTAGGCGTCGGCGCGTCCCGGGTGAGGGACCTGTTCGAGCAGGCGAAGAAAAACTTGCCGTGCATCATATTCATAGACGAGATAGACGCCGTTGGACGCAAAAGAGGCGCAGGCCTCGGCGGCGGCCACGACGAAAGGGAACAGACGCTAAACCAGCTGCTTGTCGAAATGGACGGGTTTGGCGACAATTCCGGGATTATAATACTGGCTGCAACCAACAGGCCCGACATATTGGACCCTGCGCTGCTGAGGCCCGGCAGGTTCGACAGGCAGGTGGTGATAGGAATACCGGACATAAAAGGGCGCGAAGCCATATTTAAGGTCCATTCAAAGAACAAGCCCCTCGACGAGACGGTCGTGCCGAAAGTCTTGGCCAGGAGGACGCCAGGCTTCACGCCGGCAGACATCGAAAACCTGCTCAACGAGGCTGCCCTGCTGGCGGCCAGGAGGGACGGGCGAAAAATCAGGATGGACGAAATCGAAGAAGCCATCACAAAAGTAATCGCAGGGCCTGAAAAGAAGAGCAGGGTCATCAGCGAAGAAGAGAGAAAGCTTACGGCGTACCACGAGGCAGGCCACGCGATCGTGGCAAGGAGCCTGCCCAACACGGATCCGGTCCACCAGATAACGATCATACCCAGAGGAAGAGCCGGCGGGTTCACGATGATTTTGCCAAAGGAAGACAAGTACTACAGCACGAGGACGAAGATGCGCGAGCAGATAGTCCACCTGCTCGGTGGCAGGGTCGCCGAAAAGCTGACGCTAAACGACATCAGCACCGGAGCAAGCAACGATATTTTAAGGGCGACCGAGATAGCGAGGGACATGGTGACAAAATACGGGTTCAGCGATAGGCTCGGGCCGGTGAACTACAGCTCCTCTGACGAAGTGTTCCTCGGGAAAGACTTCTCGACGCGGCGAAATTATTCCGAAGAGATAGCGTCCGAAATAGACGAAGAAATAAAAATAATCGTCGAAGAAGCTTTTTCAGACGCGGAAAAGCTTCTGAACGGAAATATTGACAAGCTTCACACCATTGCAAACGCGCTGCTAGAGGTTGAAACCTTGGACGGAGAGCAATTTGAAGTCCTGTACAGCGGTGAGATGACAGTGGAGGACCTAATTTCCGACATTAAGCAAAAGGAAGAAGAGATCAAAGAAGCGAACGAAAAAGAAGCGGCAGAGTCCGAGCGGATCCGCAAGGAGGAAGAAGACACCGAAAACGGGGACGAGGGCGAGGACGAAGACGAGAACGACTACAGCGACTACAGTACATGACAAGGGGGCTTTCCATGCAAAAAAGCATAAGCAGGAAAATAATAACAGCGGTGACGGCAGCAGCAACAGTTGCCGTGTCTGTGTTTTTTGGAACAGCGGCGAGCTTCGCAGCAGAAAACAAGCCCGCACTGGTCGCGCATGGCGGTGGTTTCATTAACGGGTACGAGACCACCAACTCAGTGGAAGCGGTAATGCAGTCGATAGCCGACGGCTTCAAATTGATCGAGCTTGACCTAGACCTTTCAAGCGACGGCGAGCCGATAATGATACACGACTGGCACAGGACTGCCGGTTATTACTTCGGAATGACGTTCAGCGAAAAACTGAGTAAAAAAGAGTACGAAAAAATACTCATAAACGGTAAATTCCACACACTTACGTTTGAAAAGCTTACAGGGATACTGGACGAGGCGCCAGGCGTAAGGATCGTTACTGACGTAAAAGACGACAACATCGGCGTGCTTTCAGCGATCGCGCAGCTTTACCCGGACTACCTGGGCAGGCTCATCCCGCAGATATATTCGTATGAGCAGTACAGCACCGTAAAGGGGCTTGGGTACAAAGACGTCATTTTGACGCTTTATGCCATGCCAACCATAGACTACGACGAGCTGCTGAGTTTTATAAGGTGCCATGACCTGTATGCAGTAACAGTGGGCGACTCGCACGATTATTTGATAAAGGACTTGAAGTACAAGCTTGCTGGCGACGGGGTTTTGGTTTACTACCATCCGGTTACGGATTTTGAAGAGGCAGTTGAATTGATGGGCAACGGGGTTCACGGGGTTTACGCAAACAGGATAGTCCCGGCTGATTTCAAAGAGCCGGCCCGTTCGTACTACCTCCTTGACGATGGCGTCAAGCTTTGCGACCTGTCGCTGCCTGAAACGGGCTTCAGCAGCCTGAAAGCTGTAAAAATTAAGAATGGCGCTGACAAATCCAGGGTGTACCTGATTGACGGGCAGGTTGCAACAGACGAGCTTGTCGAGAATTTGGAAGAAGGCCGACACAGTCTGAAGCTCATGCTCGTTTCCAACGGTAAGACGGTCGCCAACCTGGAATACTTGCTTTGGTCGGGGAAGTCAAAACTGTGGATATTGGACAAAAGGTACGAGTACCGCTTGGACGAGTTCGAGCCTCCATCAGACATGGACACAGTCCTTGAGGCGCACGACGAGGTGAGCCCTGAGGTTAAGAACGTATTGCAAAACTCCCTTATCGTAAAGGCCGGCGAGCATTACGGGTACTGCAACGGCAGTGCGCTTGCTTTCAGCGTGAACGAAGAATTCCTGTTCGTTCAGAAATACAAGAACGGGTCGGTGATGTCCCCGCTTTCTGAATGCATGAAAGCAGTCGGCGCCGAATCGGTCACCATGGATTCTGGCAAGTACGTCTACATCCAATACAACGGCGTGCGGACCATGATGCAGGCAGGCACTTCCTACATAAGCCGGGGGATCGGGAGCAGCAGGCTCGCGACGCCTCTCATTTTGTACAGGAACAAGACCATGGCGCCAGGGGAAGCCTATAAATCGATTACAGGGAGGGAATACATCGACAATCAGGAGCTGATGGTGCTGCTCCCTGAAAACGTCAAGTTGTCCGAAACTGAGCCTGATGAAATTCTCGAAGCGGCGGGCTGGCTTTTCTACAAGGCGGGAGAGCCGTTTACACCTGAAGAATAATGTATACAAGGCAAATGCCCTTGCAAACAAAGGGAATATGCTTTATAGTATAAATGGTGCGTTTCAGCTAATGTGAATTTGTACAACCCTATATTCAAAGGAGGGACCTAAATGAGCAAACTTGAAGAGCTTCGCCGCATGAAGCAGGAAATCGTCATGGGCGGGGGCCAGAAAAAGATCGACTCACAGCATGCAAGCGGCAAGTTGACGGCGAGGGAAAGGCTGGACATCCTGTTTGACAAAGGCAGCTTTGTTGAAATGGATGTTTTTGTGTCGCACAGGTGCCACAATTTTGACATGGCAGACAAGAAAGCCATCGGCGATGGGGTAGTCACAGGCTACGGTATGGTAGACGGTAGGCTGGTGTATGCTTTTGCACAGGATTTTACGGTTCTCGGCGGCTCGCTTGG
>WRJV01000127.1 GCA_009778415.1 Clostridiales bacterium
CTCCGGTAAATCCGAAGGCTCGCCCGGCGTAGCCGGCGGCGGTTCGTCTGCTTGCGGTTCGTCTGCCGGCGCAGGCGGCGGCGGTGCCAGCTGAACAAGGCGACCGTCTTTGTCGCAGATGCCTTCTATGCAAGGCTCGGATTCTTCGACGAGCACGGCTTTCATGGCTGCAATCGCCACTTCCAGCTGCTTTTCGTCGGGCTGCCTGGTGGTGAGCTTCTGCAGGTACAGCCCCGGCAAGGACAGCACCTTGACCACCCAGTTGTCGCTTCTCCCCGCCCATTTCAAAAGCTCGTAAGAGAGGCCCGCGATTACGGGGATCAGGAGCAGCCTTGAGGTGATGCGCCAAAACAGGTTTGGCCAGCCCAGCAGCGAGAACATTATCAGGCTTATAACCATGACGAACATCAGGAAGCTTGTGCCGCACCTCGGGTGCAGGGTGTAGTACTTCAGGCAGTTCTCGGGGGTCAACTCGTTGGCGTTCTCGTAGCAATGGATGCACAAGTGCTCAGCGCCGTGGTACTGGAACACTTTTCGTATGTCGCTCATCTTCGATATGAGGACCACGTACAAGACAAACAGGGCTATCCTGAAAACGCCTTCGATGAGGTTTAGCGCTATCTCGTTTGATATGAACTTGCCGAAGAAATTGACCACCCAGGTCGGGCCTATGATGAAAATCCCCACCGTGAATAGTATCGCCAAAAACACTGAGAAATACAGCATGGCGTTCCAAGCGCCTTTTTTGCCGAATTTTTCCTCAAGCCATATGGACAGCTTGTCTTCCTCGTATTCGATGGCCCCCTCGCCTTCGTAGCTTTCCATAACCTCCGCTGAGTACATCAGGGTCTTGGTTCCTTGGACGAGGGAGGCGGCAAAAACAAAAACGCCCCTGACGATAGGGTATTTCGCCCATGCCTTGCGTTGGGGCAGTTTTTCGGTCTTTATGTGCATAGAGTCGTCGGGAAAACGGACCACGACCGACGTCCGGTCTTCCCCCCTCATCATGATCCCCTCCAGGACGGCTTGCCCGCCCACTTTTGTCGGAGAGGCGTCTTTTATGAAAATTTTATTTAAATCCATTTAACCTTCCAGCTTTACTTTCTTAATTATCTGTATAAAGTCCGCGTTGTTTCGCGTGTGCGCCAAGTTGTCGATGATGGTCTCCGTGACTTCCTGTGCGCCGAAGTTCGCCATCGCCCGCCTCATGGACCATATGGCTTCGAGCTCTTCCTGGTTCATCAGAAGGTCCTCGCGCCTGGTGCCAGATTTGTTGAGGTTGATGGCTGGGAATATGCGTTTCTCTGACAGCTTCCTGTCGAGGTGGAGTTCCATGTTGCCCGTGCCCTTGAACTCCTCGAAAATGACGTCGTCCATGCGGCTGCCGGTTTCGACCAGCGCCGTGGCCAGTATAGTGATGCTGCCGCCCTCTTCCAGTTTTCTTGCAGCCCCGAAAAACTTCTTTGGCTTGTGAAGGGCGCTTGGGTCAAGCCCTCCGGACAGAGTCCTTCCTGACGGCGGCACGACCAGGTTGTACGCCCTTGCGAGCCTGGTTATGCTGTCCAGCAGGATCACCACGTCCTTGCCGTGCTCGACAAGCCTTTGGGCCCTTGCCAAGACCATTTCCGCAACTTTCACGTGGTGCTGCGGCTGCTCGTCAAAAGTGGAGTAGATCACGTCGCCTCCTATGAGCGAGCGCTTCATGTCGGTCACTTCCTCCGGCCTCTCGTCTACGAGCAAAACTATCATTTCGATGCCGGGGTACACTTTTTCTATGCTGTTTGCGATTTTTTTGAGCAGTACCGTCTTGCCGGCTTTTGGCGGTGCCACTATGAGGCCCCTCTGCCCGCGCCCGATGGGCGCTACCAAATCTATCAGGCGCATCGAAAGGTCCCTGGTCCCGTTTTCGAGCGACAGCCTCTGCATCGGGAAGATAGGTGTCAGGTCGTCGAAGTCCGGCCTCTTCATCGCCACGCCCGGCTCGTCGCCGTTAACCGTCACCACGTACAGCAGTGCGCCGAAGCGCTCGCCGTCGTTTGGTTTCCTCGATATGCCCCTGACCTTGTCGCCGGTCTTCAGGTTGAACCTCTTGATCTGGGAAGGCGAAACATATACGTCTTTGTCGCTGGTCAGAAAATTTGAAAACCTCATGAAGCCAAACCCGCCTTCGGCTATTTCAAGGATGCCCTCTACTTCCGGCCTGTCCTCCCGGGGCTTTTCCCTCGGCCTTTCCTTTACTTCGGTTTCTTCCTTTGCCTCGCCCTTGGCTTCATAGCCGGCTTCCCCATTGGCTCTGCCTTTGGCTTCCCTGCCGGCTTCCCTGCTGGTTTCCCGGCTGGCTTCCCCGTTGGCTTTGCCTTTGGCCTCAAGGCTGGTTTCCCCATTGGCTTTGCTTTTGGCCTCAAGACCGGCTTCGCCGATTGCTTTCCTGCCTGCTCTGCCTTTGGTTTCCCGGCTGGTGTCCCGGCCAGTGTCTCTGCCAGTGTCCCGGCCAGCGTCTCTGCTGGTTTCAACGTTTGCGTCCCGGCTGGCTTCCCTGCTGGTTTCAACGGCGGCTTCACGGCTGGCTTCAACGTTTGCGTCCTGGCTGGCTTCACCGGCGGCGTCCCGGCTGGCTTTCCTGCTGGTTTTCCCGGCGGCGTCCCGACTGGTGTCCAGGCTTACGTCCCTGCTTGCACCCCGGCTGGCTCTCCCTTTGGCGGTTCCCGTTGCCTCGCTTTTCGCTTTTGGCGCCTCTTGGGTTATGCCTGCTTCAAGGGCTTTCAGGAGCTCGGCCTTCTTCATCCGCTCGTAGCCTTCCAGTCCGACAACTTTTGCTATTTCGCGAAGTTCGGCAACTTTTTTCGTTTTCAGGATTATTTCATCCATGTCTTCACTCCACAGTACAAGCCTGTGCCCTTTCTTTCATTCTTAACTCGGGGGTTGGAATGCTGAAAATATTTGAAGGGAGATGCCGCAGCTCTGACCCGGCGGCACCCCCTGTTCAGATAGCCTCGTTATGTTTGCTACGTTGTCTGTGAATTGTAACTTTATTATACATCATCTTGCCGCCATATTCAAGCGGCGATTTCAGCAAGAGGGAAAAATTACTCTGCCGGCTCGTGCGCCGGTTCGCCTTCTTCTTCCTCTGCCGTGCCGAGCGAGTATATTTCAGTGAGCATTTCCGAAATTTCCTTTGCCTTTGGGTACACGTAATAGGGCGGGTCGGGGTCAGGGTTGTTTGGCATCATGTACGTCTCGATGTCGTCAGCCGATACCCCAACGCCCTTGCTGGCCAAGTACAGCGCCTTCCTCAGCGTAATGTCTGAGGTCACGTTGTTGTAGGCAGTCGTGGCTATTTTGGGCAGCTCAAAGCTCAAGCACTGCTTGAACGCGTTTTTCATGAACTGCTCCTGCGCCTTTATCCGGCCCAGGTCAGCGTCGATGTAGCCTTTCCTGTACCGCAGGAACTGCACTGCCTGCTCGCCGTTCAGGACCTGCTGGCCCTTTTTGAGGTCGATGACCAGAGGGGGCTTGTCGAGGGGGTCTCTGTACTTCATGTCAAACGGTATGTCCATCGGCACGCCGCCCATCGAGTCCACGATTTTGGCAACGCCCTCGTAGTCTAGGACCACGTAATAGTTGATGGGTATCCCCTGCAGCACTTCCGACACCGCTTTTGCGCTGTTGACCGGGTTTTTCCGGTATGCCGCGTTGATTTTGTGCTCAGCCTCGCCGTAGTAACCGTTCCTGTGGTAATACGTGTCCCTTGGCACCCATATGATGTCCACGTGCTTGTTCATAATATCGAAGCACGCAAGCATTATGGTGTCTGTAAGGCCGCTGTTGACGCCGAGAAGCAGTATGTTCACTTTCTTGGAGTTTGTAAAGGCTTCAAAAAACGGGCTGTCGTCTGGGATCAGTATGTCCATCTCCTCTTCGATGACGTGGATGCTGCCGACCTCGCTTCCGCCGCCGAGGATGGGCATGTCAAGTGTGCGCCCTACAAACGCCGCTGCCGGCGTCGTTATGACCATGACCACTGCCAGCGCAATAAGGAACGTCTTCACAAAAGACAGTATTTCGTTGTTGCTTTTCTTCGCCTGCTTTTCCATAACCGCTTTCACCTTGCTTTTGTTTTATTTGCTGTAATCGAAAAAGCCTTTGCCGGTCTTCCTTCCCAAGACGCCGCCCCTCACCATCTTTCGGAGAAGCGGGTGGGGCCTGTATTTGGCGTCGCCGAATTCTTTGAACAGAGTCTCCATTATGGCTAGGCAGATGTCCAGCCCGATGAGGTCTGCTAGGGCAAGTGGGCCCATTGGGTGGTTTGCTCCAAGCTTCATCGCCTTGTCGATGTCCTCAGCGCCGGCTACGCCGTCCGCCAATATCCCGACAGCTTCGTTTATCATCGGTATCAGCAGCCTGTTCACTACGAACCCCGGAGCCTCAGCCACTTCGACCGGGTCTTTGCCGAGGGACCTTGTGAGTTCAAGTAT
>WRJV01000128.1 GCA_009778415.1 Clostridiales bacterium
TGGCTGATTTGGGCAGCCGCGACTGTCGTGATGTTGGCGCCGGTGGTTCCGCCGGAAACGGTGACTGGCTTGCCGATGGACAGGCTCCTGCCCAAGCCAAACCCTAGGCCCGTGTAGCGATTCTTAAAGCGAACGGGCTTGTCGCCGCCCACCTGGTTGTTGTAGCAGGTCGCGGTGATAAAGGCGTCGCCGGCCAGGTTGCTGGACCTGTGGGTGACGTCGATGGTCCTAGTCTCGCCCGGGAACAGTATGAACAGGTTGTCCGAGTACTGAACAGCGCCGATCAGGTCTTTGTAAGTGTTGTTGGTGTAGGAAGCCAGATACACGTTGTGCGCAACTACATCGGATTTGTTGGAAATTTCCAATGTTTGAGTGACGATGCCGTTCGCAGTTTTGGTGCCTGTCTGGACGCAGGTGAACTCAGCAGGCGTCAGTGCCCTCAGCGTGTTCAGCGGCGTGAAGTCGTACCCCTGATGTATTGCTCCGCTTGACTGGCCGTGCTGCTCAAAGCCCGAGCGCATGGGCACTGCGTAGTTGTTGTAGCTGACTACATTGCCTGTGCTGTCTTTTAGCTGCAGGCGGATAAAGTACACGTCTGAAACCGCCTCGTTTAGCGACGCCTCGATGGCGTCATAGTCCCAGAGCTTGTTGACGCCGTAAGCGTCCTTGATCTGCCCGAAATAGTTGTAAAGCATGGGGGTGAACGTGTTGGTCTCGTCGTCGTAGTGCCAGCCGTTTCTGAAGCCCCACCTGCCGTCAGGCTGCTGTACCGCCCACTTCGCGAGCTGGCCGGTCGGCACATAGTTCGCCATGTTGCCGTACACCGTGGTGTCGCCGACGCTGTCCGGCGCGACGTTCAGCTTCTGCTCAAGCGGGGTGCTGATCAGTTTGCCGTCCAAGTTGTATATTTCCATCGTCGCAGTCATGCCGTCATACTCGTTGAAGGTGTTGTTGACGACGCTGACAAGGTGCTCGAACTGGTTGTACATGATGTGGACCGGTTCATTTGCCCTAGCGGCGCCAAAGGTGGCGGAGGTCGGGTTCATGTACCAGTCGAACTGCTGCCAGTAGATGCTCGGCTTCGCGCCGTTGAGCATCCAGTTGACCAGGCCGGTGACGTTCGTGTAGCGGTTTTGGTCGAGGGACTCGTATTGCCCCCTGTACTGGTCGAGTTGCTGCGACATCGCCTTGGCGTGCCAGGATTCCAAGCTGGAAGATGCGCCGTAGGAGTTGTCCAGGAGCGAACTGTACTGGTTAAGGCTGCTGTAGTTGCCGCCACCCACGTTGTCGCGCTGCGCGCAAAGCCTGTTCCACGCAGTGTAGTTTGAGGTGGTGGGGAAGGTTGTGGCGTTGTTCGCAGCGACGCTGTCGTTGTACGGCCACAGGTTCCCTGCCGGGATGACCCTCTTCATGGTTTCAATAGCGGGAATGCCGGCGCCGCCAGCACCCTCAGAGACGAACCCCCAGATGCCGAGGTATTCATAGGGGCTGAGCCAGTAGCTGTGCGACTGGCTGTTATAGCCGGCGTCCATATGGAAGCCGGTGTTGAGGCTGCCTAAAAGCCTTGAGGGGTCAAGGCATGCGCTTGTCGCGGTGATGCCGATCTCGTCCCATCTCAGCTTGGCTTCGATCACATGGTACATCTCCTCGACCATCCATGAATTGGACAGTGAGCTCTGGCTGAACGAGGCGGCTTGGTCGCTGCCGTTGTACCACAGGATGCCGGAAGCATGCTGCCTGAGGTTCCTGGTCTGGGCGTACTGTTCCTCATAGCCTAGGAAGCGCTCGCATTTCGTCCAGTTGTTGGGGCTCTGGTGACGGTCGCAGCAGCACCATCCGGTGAAGACCACGATGCCGTTCTCGTCGCACAGGTCCAGAAGGTCGTTGTCGAAGAACTTGCCTTCGTCGCGGAACATGTTGAAGCCCGAGTATTTCATGTTGTCGATGACGCCCTGGTTTTGCACCGGGTCGTGGCGCAGGAAGAGGTCGGTCGGGCAATAGCCGCCGCCCCTGAGCATGACGGGCTTGTGGTTGAAGTAGAAGGTGATCATGTTTGAGCCTACTCCTGGGGTGATTGTTGCCGCGTCTCGGGCGAAGTAGGGCGTGACGTTGATGTCGACGTTAACTTCCCTCAGGCCGGCGCGGTGGGTCAGCGAGTCGCTGACAACCCCGTCGTTTGTGAAACTCCAGTCCACGGTGTACAGAGGCTGGTCACCAGACATGTACGGCCACCACAGCTGCGGGTTGGCGAGGGTCAGCGCCGGGAAGTCCTTGGACTTGAAGGCGATCTCCTGATTGTACAGCTTTGACTTGACGGTAACGCTCTTTTCCACAGTAGCCACAACGTTGCCGGCCGGGTCTTTGATGACGGCCTTGGCGGTTCCGGTCAGGTCGCTGCCAGTCATGTTGGTGGCGTCGCAGTACAGGTTGAGCGTCGCCGCGCTCAAATCCTCGGCCACTTTTGTGGCGACTGCCGGGTTGTTCAAGCGGACCGGGCCGGACGTGCTGACAGAGACATCGCCGGTGAGCCCCATCATGGAGTCATTGGGGCGAGGGTGCCAGTCCACCCAGTGGTAGGTCAAATCCTGCTGGCTGTAGGCCTTTAAAATCTTGAATTTGACGTTGTTTGGTGTGCCGGCAGGGTTCAAGTAATCGGTGATGTCGATGTCAAACCTGCGGAAAGTGCCGGCGATTTCACCTTGGTATGCGTCCAACCCCAGCTGGGCATAGTTGGCCGCCCAGGTTCCTGCAGAGTTGGAGCCTGTCATGTCTGCCCAAGCGGTATAGGGGCCGTTATCGACAAGCGGGCCGTTCCAGAGGTCCTGCGGGTTGGTGATGTTGGTGTAATTGTTTTTTACAAGCACTCCGTTGATGTACATGTCGGCGTGATAGGTTACGCCGCCGATTGAGAGGGTTACCCTCTTGCCGGCTTCCGACACGGGGATCGTAAAGTCGGTGCTGTACCACCACCTCTGGGCGAAGTCGCTTGCCGGAACAGCGTTGAACTGCCCGTTGAACCACTCGTCCGTGGTGCCGGTGAGGCCCATGAAGAGGTTGTCGTAGACGCCTGCGTCAAACAGGTTCCCTAGGACGGTGCTGGGCGCCACTGCGTCGATCCAGTCTGTCGTGTCGTAATCCGCCTTGCTGATGTCTTCATCGGCGCCGCCCGGCAGGCCGCATGTGGTGCCGGGGACGGACGGGGATATTTTCCAGTTTGGCAACTTCTCAAAAAAGCTCGGAGCTTGTTTGACTTCGGTTATCTGTGCGGAAGCCATTGCCGGCAGCAGCGCCATTATCATGACGACTACCATAATGGCACTGAATATTTTTCTCTTATGCATGTTGTTTTCCTCCAAAGAATATCTTTAGCTTTTAGTTATAACCATTGTTTTTCTTTGCCTGCCGGGCAAGCTTGGCTATGGGCCGGCTCGGCAGGCCCGCGTTAATGTTACTTGGTGTAGTGGATGAACAGGTCTAGCAGGTCGAGCATGTCAATGATGCCGTCGCCGTTAACGTCGCACATGCTTGCCGTGACGCCTTTGCCCCTGGAGTCGTTTACTTTGACCAAGCTGTTCCAGCCCGGCGCAGTCTCGGCGAAGCCGCAGTACAGCAGCATGATGCCCAGGTCCAGGGCGTCGACTTTGTTGTCCCTGTTGAGGTCGTACTTGGAGAAGGTGCGCTGGTCGATGTTCGTTGCCGCAACTCCCTCCTCAATCAGGGTGGCCAGGTACTGGGTCGTGTCACCCACAAGCCCTGCAGCCTTGACCGTTGCAAGCTTCAGTTCAGTGTCGCCTATTGCCCTCGGTGCGAAGATGAACCTTGCGATATCTGCGGGATCGTAGGCCGTGAAGCCCTCGCTGTCGCCAGCTTTGTAAGCCAGTGTGACTGTGCCTGCCCAAAGGTCGCCGCCCAAGTAGCGCCAGAAGATGTCGCTCATGGCTTTGAACCCGTTAAGGGGCTCGACGCCGACGCCCGCCAGCATGCTGCCGTCTGCCACGATTTCCGCTTCAAGCGTCAGCAAGTTGGTGGCGTGGCTTATGGACAGGGTGAACTCTGCATTTTTGTCGATGTCGCTCTCGGCGTCTGCGCTGAGGTAGACAAGCACTGAAGACGCAAGAGCGTCGATCCTGGCTTTTGCCGCAAGCAGCGTGTCTGTACCCTTGACCTGCGCTTTCTGAGCCTCGGTCAGGGCGCAGTAGTCGTCGTACAGCTCGTTTACCGTAGACATGTGGCCGTACACAATCTTGCCGGCAAGCGGCAGGGCAGCTATGCGGACGTCGATCGCCATGGGCTCAAGGAGCTCAAGGCGCGACCTGTTCGCTGCCGATATGCCGGTCCAGCCTTTAGCGTCTGCCTCGTTGACCATTTCCCGCATCCTCTTGACGTACATCGCATCAGCTATGACCGGGCCGCCGCCGTAAAGCGTTGCGGCGTTCGGGTTTGTGAAGCGCTGGCCTACCCAGTTTGAACCGCTCTGAGCAAGCA
>WRJV01000129.1 GCA_009778415.1 Clostridiales bacterium
TAAAACCATTTTCATTAAATATTTGTGCCGCCACGTGCGGCGGCATGGGTAAAAACAAGAATTTTTGTGTCCGTAAATTACTAGCCACCGCGTGTACACGCGGTGCGCGGGCATCGCCCGCGTGAGGAACGAGGAATTCATTTCCGAGTTTCGCCGGGGTATGGGGCAGAGCCCCATCTGGGTTGCGGGCGATAGCCCGCGTTAGAAATGTATCACCTTAATGTACCAAAACTGGCGTTACAGATAATGTTCCGTCAGTCAGGTAAACACAAGGCTAATCGCTATAGGAAAACTCGCACCATTCGGGACTAATCAAATCAATGTCGACCGACAAGGATATCTCAAACGGTTGCTCCAAAACGTACGTGTCATAATCGCCTGGGCTGTGGACTAGCAAAACTTCCTTCTGGAACTTGTAGTTTCCATTTGGCAATTCCCCGTACAGCCATGTCCAGTCAACCGATATCGCATCTGTTTTTGACTGCGGCATTAGCTCGTACCCTTCGCTTGTAAACCCCCAGTTGTCTATGATGGGCGTAACATCGTCCCACGAATCATTTCTGCGTACAATCAGGGAATAACCTGACCCGTAAATATACTGTTTTGCTGACGTGTTTTCAAAGGAAAATGAAAGGCCGTTAGCTGTAATGCCGTCGATGTGCATAGTTAGCTCAGCGGCGTTTACGCGAAACGCGTACCAAGAATAGCCTTGCTCCCAATTCGCATGCACCTCGTAAATGTAGTCGTTGCCGTCGTTATCAATGTTGAAAGTATTTGCTGACACCGCAACTTGCTCCCCGTTTTCCCATACATCTGCCGAATCTGTGCCGGCATGCCTTGCGTCCCAGCGCTGCACTGACACGGACAGCGGCGGGTAGTCGTCGCTGAACTGCAATGCGATTTCACCACTTGCGGCAGACAGAAAGAGCGTGGCCTCGCCATACCCTTCGGGCATTTGGAGCGGATGGGGCGAATCGGCTTCATAAGCAGAGCCATCTTCGGAACGCCACCCGTTTGTCAATTGAGCTGCTTGGATGCGCTGATTTTGGGAATCGCTTGTTGAAAGGCTGACGTCGAGCAGAGGAGTTTTCTGTGGAACGCTGCTGTCGCCGTCTGCCCTGCCTGACTCGCATCCGGCAAAAAGCGCAGTCATCAACACAGCAACCGCAACAACGATTACTAAAGGTTTTATCTTGAAATACAACATGATCACCTCCTGAATGCGGTTCCATCTGCTTCCGGGCTAATCCAAATGCGACGTTCCGCGCCGCGCCGCGAAAGCCATCGCCGCAATTTTTTCAAGCTGCAGCTTTATGCCCATGAAATCCTGTGACAAGTCAAGTGTCATAATGCTGATGGTATTGCCGCCGATTACCATATCGTTGTCTGGCGTTATGTCTTCGTCAGTCTTTGCATAAAGGAGCAGGCTCGACACGCTTCCGTCTTTTGCTTTGTCCGCGTTCTTAACATAGGCATATATCTGGTAAAGATTGTGCGAGTGGTACGTTTTTTAACTGTAATGGACAGATATTGTCCGTGCATAGAATTTCGCGTCGATGATGAGTGTTTTTTCGCCGCGTTAATAAAGTCGCGGACTCGAGATTCTAACGGAAGCGTTTCGTTATATAGCATCTGATACAAGCCTCGCACAGTTTCAGGTTCATGCTTTGAATAAAGAACTATTATTGTTAGTGTGCGAGCAACTCCCGCGTCGAGTAAAGTAACGTGCTTTGCAAACGCTTGCTCAAGCATATCCGCAAAATTCGGCGTATCAGCAACCCATTTGTCTTGAAAATGTTTCACAGCAATCCACTTATACCGCTCGTCAGCATCAATACGATCAAAGTTGGCTTTGTAGAGTTGGATAATTTCTTGGGTTTTCGCTTTAGTGCTTTCCATTTAAGTATCCTCCCTGAATGTATTACAAAAACGCCGTCTCCGTTGTTGCCTTAATTGGGGAAGCGACTTTTTGCGTTGCTGCGAATTAGTACGAAGGGACTATACTGAAAATGAATTTAGACAAAATGCTGCGGCGCAGGGGGTCTCCCAACCGCGCCCGCGTATCCTTTGCAGTTATTTTCCTTCGAGCAAAGCGCGGAGTTTCGATATCTCTGCGTCTTTGTCAGCGAGCGCCGCGTCTTTGTCAGCGAGCGCTGCGTCTTTGTCAGCGAGCGCTGCGTCCTTGTCAGCGACAACACTCTGCCATTTTTTGTCGGATTCGCGGACAGCTTCGCGCCGAGCGTGGCCAAGTGCCGACGCTTCGTTGTGACGTGCGCGAGAGCGCAGCCGCTCTATCTCCTTAAACTCGTCTGTTGCGCTGACATGGCGGTACGCCCCGACAGCCTGCTCCATAACCGGCACCCCCATTTCCTCAATCTGCTTAAGTTCTTCCTCCGTCTGTGCGCCGAACAGCTTCAGCCACAGCTTCAGCTCGTCGTCCGCGCTCACCTTCTGCGGCAGTTTCGGCAACTCGAAATAATGCAAAACCTGCTTGTCAGTCAGCGGCGTGTGCCGCGTCACTTCAAGCGGCTGAAACTCCGAATGATACTCATCGCAGCCAAACAGCTTGAACGCGATGATGCTGATGACTATTGTTCGCGGCAGGCCGGCGTATTCGCCGCCTTCCTCAAGCGCGGAGGAATACTCGCGCGCCCAATAGTACAGCGAGCGCTCCGGGTAGTCGCCCTCGTTGGCCACCTGCAGTTCAATGTCGATTTTCTGGCCGTCCAAAACCATGCCGACGTCGAGGCGGCAGAACTTGTCGCCAAAAGCATCCGGCGGTATATCTGGGTTCGTAATCTCAAACTGCTCAATGCTGTCATACCCGATGTGGAGCAGCGCCGAAACGAGCCGCTTCAGCAAATCGGGGTATTTCACAAAAAGCATTTTGGCAAGGACGTCGTTCATCAACGTGTATTCGAGTTTCGTCATAGACACACTCCTTCACACTAAGAGTATAGCAGAAGTACAGCGTTATTTCAATTAAAATGTGCTGAACGACAAAGTTCCTGCTTCGATCCAAAACACTTTCAGTTTGCGCATCAATTGTATCAATTAATACATTAATACTTGACTTTCTACGTATCCTATGATACCATTGTGTCATAAAACTGTATCAATGGGGAAACCATCATGTTAGAAAAGACGGCTTTTTGCGAAAAATGTGGAAGATATACGCGTTATAATATTCACGTTGTTGAAGATGAACGCGTCATAAAGGGGAAAAAGTATCTTTTTGACGGGGAGATCGCATTTTGTTCCGAATGCGGCTACGAAGTGCAAGTCGCTGATGTCGAGGATAAAAACACAAAAAGGCTCCTTGACAGTTACCGTCAAAAAAACGGCGGCATTTCTCTTGTGGAAATCCTTGAAATCCCACAAAAGTACAGGATTGGCAAGAGGCCGCTTTCGCTCTTGCTTAATTGGGGTGAAACGACGTTTTCACGTTACTGCGAAGGGGCTGTGCCGTCTAAGCAATATTCCGACATACTGAGGAGGGTTCACGACGAGCCGGAATACTATCTGTTGTTGCTTGAAAGAAACAAGGGGAATTTGAAGTCTATCACGGCCTATGAAAAAAGCAGACGGGCGGTGATGGCCTTGCTGGCCGCGTCAGATAGCAACGTGCGTGGCTATGATATTCGCGAAAACAGCGCTGATTACGCTGTTGGTGCAGCAATCAAGGATTTGGACGTCATCATTGCAGAGGGTGAAAACCGTTATGACGGGATTGTCCGTGAAGACCTGCCTTTGGAGGAGCGGTTCAATGAGGCAGCGTACCAAAAATATATCAGGAAGGCAAAAATCAGCGATGCGCTTGCTCGTGAGGCGATCCTTAAAAATCTGAAATGCGCAGGGCTTTTGAATGGCAAACTGTGTTTCACCAACGCGGGTGCGCTGTTTTTCCGCATAAACGACGAAGACGTTGAATTTCGGCATGCTGGAATCGTCTGTGCCTTGTACAAAGGTACAGGCAAGGCATACGTGCTGGATGCCAAGGAACTGAATGGCGATTTGGTCAGCAATGTTGATGATGCGATTATTTTCCTAAAAAAGCATCTTCGCATCAGCTTCAAAATCGAAGGATTGCAAAGAGAGAACATTCTTGAACTTCCGGAAGAAGCACTTCGCGAAGCTGTGGTCAATGCCGCTTGCCATAGGGATTATTTTGAAAAGGGTGCACGGGTCATGGTGGAAATTTTCGACGACCGTGTTGACATCGTAAGCCCGGGGGGAGTGTGCAAGGGCATCACAGACGAGAATTTTGGGGCCATTAGCATCACGCGCAACTCCAACATTGCCAGCATGTTTTATCGTATTGGCTTTATTGAGCAAATGGGGACTGGCATTGAAAAGATGAAAAGGGCCGCAAAAGAGGCGAATGTGGCAGAGCCTGAATTTAACCTGCATAATTTTTTCAAAGTGACATTTAGGCGAAACCAAGATGGCGAAAACCACACCAGTGGCGGTAATGGCGGTAATAGTGGCGGTAGTGGCGGTAATGGCGGTAATGG
>WRJV01000130.1 GCA_009778415.1 Clostridiales bacterium
GCTTTCATCACGATCTGTTCGAGCCTGGGTGGTATTCCGGCGGCTATCTTGCCCGGAGGCACCATTTCGTCGTTGACGTGCATAAGCGCTATGTTCACGGGGTTTTCGCCGTCGAAGGGCACTCTCCCCGTAAGCATTTCATACAAAACGATGCCCAGCGAATATATGTCGGACCTTTCGTCGACGTACCCTCCCCTCGCCTGTTCAGGCGAAAAATAGTGTACCGACCCCATGATAGTCCCGTCGCTGCCGACTAGGGTTTCGGCATTGACCGCTTTGGCGATGCCGAAATCTGTGATCTTCGGTATCCCGTCCTGCGTTATGAGAATGTTCAGCGGCTTTACGTCCCTGTGGATGATCTGATTTTTGTGGGCGAGGCTCAAGGCAGAGGCAAGCTGCTTCGCTATTTCGATGGCCCTCATATAGTCGATGGGGGCCTCTTCCCTGATGACGTCGCTGAGGACTTTGCCCTCGATGAGCTCCATGACGATGTAGTTTATGTTGCCTTCCCGTCCAACATCGTAGACGTTCACGATGTTGGGGTGCGACAGGCTTGCTGCAGCTTGGGATTCTTTCCTGAAATTTTCAATAAACTTGGCGTCCTTGATGAAATCCGGCTTCAATATCTTAATCGCCACAAACCTGTTGAGCAGCCTGCACCTGGCTTTGTATACCACAGCCATCCCGCCGTCGCCTATTCTTTCAAGCAATTCATACCTTCCTGCAAGGATCCTGGTACCCATATATAATAATTCCTCCCTATATTCTTAAGCAGATCGCTGTCATATTGTCACGGCCGCCGCATTGGTTCCCCTTGCTCACGAGGTTTGCGCAAATTTCCATCATGCTGCCGCCTTCTGCTATTATCCCGCATATGCTGTCGTCACCTATTTCTCCATGAATCCCGTCTGTACACAGCAGAATTATGTCGCCTTGCTTGACCTCGACACAGAAAAAATCGGGCAATGTTGACAATTCTCCCCCGATGGCCCTGGTTATGACGTTCTTTTTCTCGTGGAACCGCGCCTCTTCCTTTGTGATGGCGCCTTTCCTTATCAGAGTGTTGACATATGAGTGGTCTTCCGTAACCTGTGTTAAGACCCCTCTCCTGAAACAGTACGCGCGGCTGTCGCCTACATTTGCGATGTACGCATTGCCCCCTGCCAGGTACGCAATCGTCAGGGTAGTTGCCATGCCGTTGTTTGAAGGCTGGAGCCTCGACAAATTGTATATGCTCTTGTTGGCTTTGTCCAAGCATCTGAAGAAATAGCTCTTGAGGTCCGCTTCGGTAAGACTTTCACTCAGAGGGTTGTCCCTGATGAATTCGACAATTTTGCTGACAGCTGTCCTGCTGGCGATTTCGCCGGCGTTGTTTCCTCCAACGCCGTCAGCGACAATAAAAACCTTGCTCTCGGGAATCACAAAAAAGGCATCCTCGTTGTTTCTCCTTCTTAACCCCTTGTCGCTCTTGAATCCTATTTCCATAGTGCCCCCGGCTGCAGCGGACTACAAACCCGTTCCTGCCAGAACTTCTGCCCTCTGCATCTTGCATATGAAAAACCCGTCTGTCCCGTTTACGTTTGGCATCAGCTGAATTGCCTCTTCTTTTTTGAACGATGGGTTTCTCTTTAAAAATTCCCCTGTTACTTTTTGGTTTTCATTTGGGTTTATCGTACACGTGCTGTAAATGAGCGTACCGCCCGGTTTCACGTATTTTGACGAAGCCGTTAAAATTAGAAGCTGCTTCGCCGGGAGGCTGTCCATGTCAGCCGTCCTTTTCTTGTATTTGATCTCTGGTTTCCTTCTGACCGTTCCAAGCCCGGTGCAAGGCGCGTCCACCAGGACTTTGTCCGCCTTTTCCGTCATTTCGGAGTCGACTTTCGTCGCGTCCCAGGTCCTTGTTTCGACGATCGATATCCCGAGCCTTTTAGCTTCTTTTTCGATGAGGTTCAATTTCCTTATGTAGACGTCTGAGGCGACAACCCTTCCGGTGTTGCCCATCCTCTCCGCTATAGCCATGGTTTTGCCGCCCGGCGCCGCGCACACGTCCATTACTGTGTCCCCAGGCCTCGGGTCCAGCATGGCGGCGACGAACATGGACGCCTCGTCTTGAATTGAATACATACCGCCGCGGTACAGGTTGTTGTCGATCAAAGCGGTCCCCTTCTTAATGTGGATCGCTTCATCGCAAAGGTTCCCTATCTCCACAACGCACCCGCTTGCAGCAAGCCGCTGCACCAGCTCGTCCCTTGTCGTTTTGAGGCTGTTTGCCCTGACCACAAGGTCGGGGGCGGCATTGCCCGCTTTGAGCAGTTCTTCGACAAAATCGGCATTGTACTGCCCGAGCCAGAGCTCAACTATCCAAGGTTCGTACGAATACCTTACCGAAAGGTGCCGGACTTCGTCATCGCCCCTGTCGGGCAGGCCAATCGCGTACTTCCCCTTGATGAAAGCCCGAAGGCTTGCGTTGATGAACCCTTGCCTGCCTCTGCAGAACCGTTTCGCCAGCTCCACGCTTTCGTTTACTGCCGCGTACTCCGGAACTGAATTCATGTACTCAAGCTGGTATATCCCCATTCTGAGCACAATCCTGTCGCTTGTCTTAATCTTTGCGCTTCCGGTGGGGACGATCCGGTCGATCAAATAGTCGAGCAGCATTTTGTTTTCAAGGACTCCGTAGACCAGTTCCCTGACGAATGCCGGCGACCCCGGTTTCCCGCAGATGATGTGATGGTTGAGCGCCAAGTTTGAATACGATTTTTTAGACTCCACGTCAGCCAGTGCGAAATATGCCGTTTTCCTGTTTGCGTCCATTTCAATCATGCCCCCTTATCAATAAAATTCCTAAATAAATTCGCCGCCTTTTATTTTACCGCAAAACAGCAAACTTTTCAATCTTATTCCCTTTCAAATATTCCTTTATTTTTACTCTCTTCTTGCCCGGCATCTGAATCTCCGTCACGACCAGCGTCCCTCCTCCTGCTGATATTTCAATGCCTTCGCCGGAGACGCCGGTTATGGTGCCCGGCTCGTGGGGGTTGGGCCCTTCTGTTGGGAAGGCTTCCCATATCTTCATCGTTTCCCCTTTGTACACGGTGAACGCGCCCGGCCAGGGGTTGACCCCCCTTACAACCCTGTCGAGTTCTTCCGGGCTTTTGCTGAAATCCAGCATGCCGTCCTTCTTGGAAACCATCGGCGCGTAGGTGGCGGCTTTTTCGTCCTGTGCGGCCCTTTGGGCGGTTCCGGCTCCAATCATGCAGACAACGTCTACGATCAGGTCCGCCCCCATTGCGGCAAGTTCCCCTTCCAGCTCAAAAGCGGTTTTCCTCCCGATCGCCGTCCTTGAGCTCAGTATGATGTCTCCCGTGTCGATGCCTTCGGCCATGAACATAGCCGTAACGCCGGTCTCTTCGTCCCCTTCTATAATTGCGCGCTGGATCGGGGCAGCGCCTCTCCACCGAGGCAGGAGCGACGCATGCAGGTTTATGCAGCCCAAACGCGGTATGCTCAATATTTCCGGCGGGAGAATCATGCCGTAAGCGGCGGTCAATATCAAATCGGGCTTGCAGCCCGCAATCCTGCTTGCAAAATCAGCATTGCCTTTTAGCTTCTCAGGCTGCAGCACCTCTATTCCAAGGCTCAACGCCATTTCTTTGACTGGCGTGCCCTGTATTTTGTTCCCTCTCCCCCGTGCCTTGTCCGGCTGCGTGACAGCGTATTTTATACTGTGCCCGGCGCCTGCTACTGCGGACAGCGTTGGTACAGCGAACTGTGGAGTCCCCATATAGACTATGTCCATTTAATTCACCGCTCCGCCTCATATTCCACAAAAGCGCTTTCATCCTGCGCATCTTCCGCCGGCGCGGGCTCGGCTTCGTGTATGTCCGTTGCTTTGTCTATGTACAAAATGCCGTCAAGATGATCCATTTCATGGCTGAGGGCTATGGCCATCAGCTCAGTCCCCTCGCGCACCACGCTGTTACCGTGCCTGTCAAGGGCTTCAATTTTGATGTATTCCGGCCTTTCCACGGTTCCGACGTAGCCCGGAAAGCTGAGGCACCCTTCCTCGCCGAACTGGCTCCCCGACGATTGGACGACGTGGGGGTTTATCACTTCGACAACCTCGCCGTCTTCGCCCTCCACGACGAACATCCTCCTCATGATGCCCACCTGCGGCGCGGCGATGCCTGCGCCGTTCTGGCTTTTCATGGTTTCGATCATGTCGTCCAGGGTCTGCCTGACCCTGTCGTCGATTTCAGAAACCTCCCTGCATCGTTTCCTGAGTATGTCGTCACCTGCAAGAACAATATTCCTGAGCGCCATATTTGTCCCTCCATAAAAAAAGCGGTTTCGCGCTTCGCTACAAAAAGCTGTAAGGGTTAACGTCGATGCCAATATTGCAGTTGCACGCCTTGTCAGCCGCCATGCTTTGCTTGACCGAAACCAATGCGTCCATGTGCAAATTGCGTTCCCCTCTGCCTGACTTGACCAAAAGCTGGTAACGCGGGCCGTTCTGCTTGAAGAATGGCAGCTCCTTCGGCGGGAACATGTCCTCGCTGCTCTCGCTTGGAAGCTCTGCCTTTA
>WRJV01000131.1 GCA_009778415.1 Clostridiales bacterium
AACTGTATCGCCGACTTTGCCGAAACCTCCTGTCACTGTAAGTGACGGTGCGCTTCCTCCAAGGGCAGGGATGCTCTCGATGCGCAGTATTTCTCCACATACTGTGCAGTAGAACGTCATCTCGCCGGCTTCGTTTTTGGTCGGTTGCTTGGTAACAACGCCTTCGCCTTCAACATGATTAGCTGTTATCTCTTCAGTATAGCTGCTATTGCAAACCGAGCAGGTATAGGTCATTGTGCCCGCTTCGGTGCATGTTGCCGCTGTGGTCACCGTGCCCACGTAGTCGTGCTCGCAGATCAGCATCGGAATAACCCTCTCACCGATCTTGGCATCGCAGTCTTCGCAGTAGATGCCCATTGTGCCTTCATTTTCGTAATTCGCTGGTGTTATCACCTCCTCATAAGTGTTACCAACGTGATTCGCAGGGTCTTGCTGCAACGCTTCTGTGTAGCTGTCGCCGCAGACCGAGCATTCATAGGTCGTTTCGCCACCGCTGATGCAAGTAGCAGGTGTAGTCGCCGTGGCTTCGTAGTCATGGCCAGCCGAGCCAACGTCCACCCTCACTTCGTCTGTGCTCTCGCCGCACTCGCAGGAGAGTGCCCAGAAACCGTCTTCGTAGCAGGTCGGGTCTGTGTATTCGCCCACTACGTCAAAAGTGTGGTAAGCAGGGACAGTGAAGTTAAATGGACCTAAACTCCCTACGCTGTTCGTATCGCCTGTAACATTGATAGTAATTGCCTGTTCAATGCAGGTTTGATCCACAGTGAATGGTATTGTGATTGTAGTGCCATTTTTGCTCGAAGCACCAAATTCAACTAAATCGCTTGGGTCTGTAAAGTTGACGTATTTGTTAGTGCCACTTGCACTAGTGATCCTTATCGTCCCTTCATAAACGCCATTACCATTTGCTGAACCATTGCAAGTTACACCTATGCCGTTGGAAACTTGAATGTTTCCCGTTGATGATGCAAATGTTGGAGTCGCAAGCGCGAACACCATTGAGAACATCATCAGCATTGCTAATAATTTCTTTCGCATTGTTTTTTCCTCCAGAACTATTTTATTGCCTCTTTTATTCTGAAGTTGTGGTTCTCCTTTTTCAGCCTCATTGCTAACGCGCAACGTGGTTAAGCGGCTCGTTGGTCGAGTGAGCTACTCAATCTATCGCGCGTCAACAGGTTCTGCCCGCATATACGGCAAAACCTTGCCGCAGTCGACAGTTCCCATTTCTCCCCCCCCTTTTCTTGAAATTTTCCGATATAATCTCGGGCACATGCCCGCTTACTCGGCGATTAAAGTGAATTCCACGCTTGCTTTACTTATAAAAGCGAATGTATCTGCCATATATGCGCGGATTATTACGGCAGCCTTGTGCTCTCCTTTTGGCAGTGGCTGGAGCAGCGAGAAGTTCTCAATGCACATTCCCGGCGCGACCATGCCTGACTCATACAAGGATGCATCCATGCCTTTGAGCACGACCTCGAAGGTGAACAGGCAAGAATTTCCCTCCGGGTTGAGCAGAGCCATCTCAACGCGTGTAGTTTCAGCGGGGACTGTAACAGTTTCGTAGCCCGGCAATGCGTAATCCGGTCCGTTTGCTGTTTCAATTTCCGTGAAGGGCCTAGCGTTGTCGTCCGGCAGCTGAAGCGCTGCAAGCGGCACCTGCTCATTGTCTAAAAACAAGTATCTGTCATTTGTCATGTCGGCTGTTGGAAGTTTTGCAACCACAACAATCAGCACAACTGCGCACATGCTGAGAATTGTCCCAGCGGCTCCCAAACGCTTGCGCATGCGTTTCCTGTCTGCTTTGATTTCATCTGCGCGGCGCAAAGCTCGCCTAGCGATATCATCGCTGTCAAACATAGCAATCATCCTTTCATACTAAAATTGCTTCAGTACAATATTAGAGTCGATAAGACGAAAAAAGTCGCAGTTATTTTTGAATTTATTTTTCGCAATCGTCAAATCCAACTCAACTGCATAAAAAAATAGCCATTCCGCATACTGCGTAGGCTATTGGCAATGATAGGCTTAGTGATAGGTAAACCCTCCGTTTTCCAATTTCTTTTTCAATGCGGCTTTCGCTCTGAAAGCCAAGTGTTTGATTTGTTTTTCGCTTTTGTTCATAGCCTGCCCCGCTTGCCTGTAGCTCATGTCCTCGAAATACAGCAGCAGCAGGACAGCGCGGTACTCGTATTTTAAGTCTTGCAAAGTATCGTGCAGCAACCGCTTGTTTTCGTCCCGCTCCATGTAGCTGTGCGGCGTTTCATCATCGCTAATTAAAAACTCGAAGACTTCTTCATATGGAATGTGGGGTGCTTTTCCACGCTTTTTCATATGCCGTGCTGCAAGGTTTTTGCCTATTGTAAACAAATAAGTCTTAAGCGACGACTCGCCTGCGAATTTCTTGCCGCCAACAGCAAGCTGCGCAAAGGCCTCAATCGTCAGGTGCTTCGCTTCATGAAAATCCTGAACAATGCGGTCTATAAAGCGGAACAGTTCGTCTTCGTGCATCGCTACGATTCTTTCAAAAGCGTCGTTGTCTCCACCAAGGAAAAAGCGGAACAAGTCTTCGCCCGCTATTTCATGTTCGTTTATTTTTTCTATTGCGACCGCCCTCCTTTTTTGACAAATACTTCGGCTGAAATAAATATCATGTATAATATATACATTGGCAGGGCGGGCAAAAAAATAAGGCGTGGATCGCAAGCACGCTTAATTTGCTGTCAAGCAAAGGAATTACAGATTGAATATATCAGCCACTTCTTCATACTCGTCACGAATGACGCTTTTCCACTTTTGCGTCTCGTTTGGCGACCCACTTGTCCTTATATTTTTTAAGGAACTTTTTTACATAATGCCGTTTGGCAAAGTCTTCAAACACAACTCTATAGTTGAATTGTCCCATATACACGCTCCGGCTCTTCTTGAGTAATCAAGCCATATGGAATAACTTCGCCGTCTCTGCAAACTACCCGGCTATAAAGCACAGGCTCTATGCCGGGTAGTTCCTTTGCCTAATTATTTACTGTTGGTTCTGATTGCCCTTGTTGTTTCCGCCGCCGCCGGCCTTTGGATCAAGAGAGCAGTATGTCACCTTGTTGTTGTCGTTCCACTCCACGTAAACGGTGTAATTTGAATTGTCGGGCGCTGTGTAGGTGAAGCTCTTGCTGCCCTTCTGCTGGCCGTTTACTTTTTCGGTGTGAGTCGCCTCGATAGTGGTGCCGTCAGACACAGTAAATTCGACCGTGAATTTCAAGTCGCTGTTGTTTTTGTCCTGCAAATTTTTGCTGTAGCTGGTTATGGCCATCCCGGTAATCCCCAGTTTCGCTATAGCCACTTCGTAAGTTTCTTCACAGCGGCTGCACTGGTATAGATCATAGCCTTCTTCGGTTAAGGTTGGGTCTTTGTGGCCTATCAAAACACTAAAGTCATGGCCGAGGGCGGGCAGAATTTCTTCTTCCAGTTCTACGCCACAATACTGGTTGGCGCATGTGACAGTTCTCAAACCCGTTTCCGTGCAGGTGGCTTCAACTATATTGGTTGTGGTATAATCATGTCCGCACGCAGGAACATGGTATACGTGCGGCAGCATCTCCCCACTCGTTCCCGGCCAATTAGTTGCCCATTCGCCGTCCTCCGTCAACCATGCAAAGGATAATACTACATCTCTGGCATTTTCTGTTTTATAAATATGGAAGACCTGGCCAGCAGCAAAGTCAAAAAGCATTCCAGGGATATCCAACAAAGCCGGTGAACCTAATGGGAAAACATATTCATCGTCCCAGGAAGCACGGTAATTATCAACACCGATTTCACTTTCAACACCATACCAATAAACGGTTTCACCAAAACTGATGTAATTCCAATAATTATTGTATTGGTCGCCACTCCACCCGAGAGCATCAAATGGTATTTTTATGCTGTAGTATGAGTCTGCTGCAAAAGCTGGGGCAGCTAACGAGAAAATCATCATTAGCGTTATAAGCAGTACAAATATCTTTTTTTTCATGGTATACATAACCTCCTAAAATATTATTTTCCTCAATTTCTTGTCGATGAGCTTCGGCCTTTCAACGTTTCACTTTTTCGGTTATCCTGCGTCAACGAATGCCGGGGTGTCCTGTACATCCGTCGCAACAGGGCCGCCGCAGTTTCTATTCATGTTTTCACCTTCTTTCTGAAATTTGTTGATCGGTTATTGTGATGCCTTAATCAGCGAATTCTATTTCAGCCCCTACCAAGAGCATGGAATCCAGCAAAGCGAACATGCTGAGGATTTCCTTTCTCTTGTCCCGGCGTTCGCCTTTTATGTCAATTGAGACGCTGCTGCGGTTTTTACCGATATCCTCTACAGTAAACCGTACTTCCCACTTAAAACCGTACATTGTAAGTCGGGTGCTTACCATTCCCTGTGGTGTGTCGCTGACGGTCGACTTGCCTTTTAGAAATTCTATGATGTCATATACCGTAGCGAGAACCAGCCCTCTTGGCTGAAGATAGATTTTTTTGCCTACCAACGTTCATTCACCACCTTGTTGCGCATGTCCTAATAAAATTATACTAACTTCAATATAAATTGTCATGGTTGATTGTGTCGCAAAAACCAACCGTTTGC